>JAIFMR010000169.1:0-888 GCA_020048255.1 Rhodoferax sp.
CCGGCTGGCAATATGGAGGAAACTTCGTGATGATTTGGAGGTTTTGCGTGAATAGTAGCTTTAAAAAACTGGCGATATCGATCGCTGTCACGGGCTTATTGGCCGGGTGTTTGGGTGGTGGTGGCGGCGGCGACAGCAGTCCAACCGCAGAACAGACAACTGACCAGAAAATTAGCGCTCTGATAACAGCCGCCAAACTCAAGGGCGATGCCATTGAGTCTCTTGGCGGATTGCCTGGTGCACCTAAAATTCCAGCCATTACAGGTGAAACCGATCCGATACTGAAAGCGCGGGTCGAACTGGGCAAATTCCTGTTTTTTAGCAAAGACATGAGCTTTGATCGCCAGGTAGCCTGCGTGACCTGCCACCATCCAGTGCTCGGATTTGGTGACAACGTGGCGATACCTATTGGTGTGGACGGAAACAATCCAGATCACTTTGGACCGGGTCGCGTGCGGGTACAGGTCGGCACTGGTGCTGCCCCCGAGCAGATTCCACCGTTCACAACCAATGGCGTTGCTGGCAACCCCGCCATGCCGCGCAATTCACCGACCTTGTTTGGTTTGGGCTTCTGGGACAAGTCAATCACTTGGGACGGTACCGTCACAAGCGAGAAGGGCACTGCTGGACTTGCGGGCACAGACAGCCGCATCGTCGCGCCCATTGACCTGCCTCCCGTCAATTTTGATCCGGTGCTTGCCAATTCGGTGGGCGTTCGTTTCGACTTGGCGGCAATGACCTCGATTTCTTACAGCGCCAAGTTTGACGGTTCTATGCTGGTTAGTGCCGGACACGGTTTGTTCCCGGCGTCAGTTCCACCTGCCATGCGTGGCAAGGGCTTCCGTGCGGGAACCTGTGGCAGCAATGCGACAGACAGTCCGGCACCCG
>JAIFMR010000169.1:958-5267 GCA_020048255.1 Rhodoferax sp.
CCCGCCTGTACCAGTGGGACCGGTGCTGCCGGAGGGAATTACACCGATCTGGATATCAGGAAAATCATCGCCAATCGCTTTAATGCGCCTGACTGGGCACCCTACTTCACAGCAGCATTCGGGGATGCAACTTCAACCGCCAACCGTGTGTCTTTAGCCATTGCCAGCTACGAGCGAACGATGACGTTCACACAGTCACCGTGGCGCACGTATGTCAAAGGCAACACGGCTGCCTTGACAGACAGTCAAAAACGCGGCGCACTGCTGTTTTTTGAGTCGACTGCCAAGGGCGGCGCTGATTGCGCCTCGTGCCACAAAGGTGACTTTTTCACTGATGAGGAAAACTACGTGCTAGCCGTGCCACAAATTGGTCGAGGTAAAGCGGATGCCAATTCGCCGACTGATAACAACGACGACTGGGGTCGCGCGCACGTGACAGGCATTGACACCGACAAGTATGCCTATCGTGTTCCAACCCTGCTGAATGTTGAAATGACAGGTCCCTTTGGCCACAGTGGCGTATTTGAAACACTGGAGGGCATTACCCGACATCACTTGAATGCCAAGCAAAGTGTTGATGCCTTTAAGGCCTCTGTCGACAACGGTACTTTGGCAACCAAACTGCAGACCCTTTATGGCCCACCCATTGACCTGACACGTGCCAAGGAACACACTGGGTTTGCTCTTGCGCGATTGGAGTCACAGCGCGCAGCCGGGCTTGATACCATCAAGGATGTCGCGTTGACTGACTCACAGGTCAGTGATCTCGTGGAATTCTTGAAGGCCTTGACTGATCCTTGCGCAAAAGACAAGAATTGTCTTGCCAAATGGGTACCGCAGACAACGGACTCGCTTCTGGGCAAAGCTACCGCAACCAGCCTGAATCTTGTTTGCCCCAAAGACAAGGATGGAACCAAACTGATCAGCTCACAGCTTTGCCAGCCTTGAAACTTCGGCCCATCGTGCACATCGGCTGATGGTCTCCGACGGGTCGCCATGTAGAGGGCGACCCGTCCTGGTTTTGCTTAGGGAGCTCTATCCATCCCACAGTGGCCGCCGGACTGCGGCGGCCGACTATTTTTTGACGTATTTGACGTTTTTTGCAATGCAGCGCGGCACAAAATTGGCACTCGCATGTGTGTCAATATCAATCTTGGTCGTTGGGGCATTGTCTATGAAGCAAATGCCACCACCGCTCGTCATTTCAACATCAACGACACCAGTAGCCCAGACCTATGCACAAACACGCAATGCCTTGCCACTTGATTCCAAAGTAATTGCGCAGGCTCGCCAGGTTGTGCCTGCCAATTCGATCCGCACACCATCCAGCGCAAGCCAATCAGCTGAAACCGCATCGAAGTTACCCTCCCCCAAAAGCAGATCAGACCTGCATGTCAGCGGGATTCTTGGTGCTTCAAATCCAAGTCAAAGCATCGCCATAATCACCGTCGCGGGGCGACCTCCAACGCTTGTTCGGGTTGGCGATGAATTGTTTGAC
Source organism: Rhodoferax sp. (assembly GCA_020048255.1). Lineage (GTDB taxonomy): Bacteria > Pseudomonadota > Gammaproteobacteria > Burkholderiales > Burkholderiaceae_C > Rhodoferax. Next base: position 2,457 of record JAIFMR010000169.1, read on the forward strand.
TGGCGCGTTGTTGAGATTGAATCGGATAAAGTACAGCTAAGTCGGAATAAAGAAAGTATTATCATTTCGGTTGAAGCGACTGCCAAGCAAATCCCCTCAATGGACTCACCTGCACCCCCTCTAAAGACCTCATTTCATGAAGGCCCGCGAGTCACGGGAGTGCCCGGGCTTGATTAAATGTCTACGTAGATTTGCCCTCCGGCAAGTGGCGTTCACTTCCCCCAGGAGCGTGCGAGTTATCGGGCAGCTTGGTCAGCCAAGACGGTAGCATTCGACAAACGCTACTCAAAATATAGCATTCAGCGCAGGTAGCAATTGGGCTACAGGCCAATTTCTTATGAATTTCTGAACAGCAGCACAATCGCCCGCGCTTCCATCGCCTGCCCGAGCCCGACGGGCCCCATTTTTTCTGCGGTTTTGGCCTTGACGTTGACCTGATCCGTTGTCAGGCCCAGCGTTTGGGCGATCTTTGCACGCATCGCCGGCATGAATGGCATCAGCTTGGGTGCCTGGGCGACGATGGTGCTGTCAATATTGCAAATCTCATAGCCCAGGGCACGCACCTGCCGGGCCGCCTCGGCCAGCAGCACGGCGGAATCCGCGCCCTTGAACCGGGCGTCGGTGTCAGGAAAATGACTGCCAATGTCGCCCAGTGCCGCCGCGCCCAGCAGTGCATCTGTGATGGCGTGCAGCAGTGCGTCAGCGTCAGAGTGGCCCAGCAAGCCCAGGTGAAACGGCACCTCCACCCCACCCAACACCAGCTTGCGCCCGGCCACCAGCGCGTGAATGTCCCACCCCTCACCGATTCTGAAGTTCATACCCCTAGCCCTGTCAGGCGGCTTTGCAGCACCGCTCGTGCCAGCTCAAAGTCTTGCGCATAAGTCACCTTGAAGTTCTGCGCACTGCCTGGCACCAGCTTCGGGCTCAGCCCCATGGCCTCGATGGCGCTGGATTCGTCGGTCACCGCATCGCCTGCCAGTTCCAGCGCTTCAAGCAGGCTGCCAATGCGAAACATCTGCGGCGTCTGCGCCAGCCACTTGTCAACGCGTGGCAAGGTGCCAGTCACCCGCCCGGCGTGCGCTGCCTTGAGCGTGTCGGGCAGCGGCAAAGCCAGCAGTCCACCGACCTCATCAATCAGGCAGGCGTCGAGCAACTGGTTAATTTGCGCCGGGGTGATCAGGCAGCGCGCGGCATCATGCACCAGCACCCAGTCGTGTGCCACCGCGCCCTCGGCCAGCAATGCACTTAAGCCATTAAATACGCTTGCAGCCCTTGTGGAACCTCCGCAAGCAGCTATTAAAAATGAAGCGTTTGCAAGGTGTGGCGTTTGAAAAAACTGGTCATCAGAAGACACCACCACCAGGGTCTGATCAATACGCGACACCTCGGCAAAGGCCGCCAGGGTGTGCATCACCATGGGTTTTCCCAGCATCACCTGGTATTGCTTGGGGCCGGCCGCACCCGCGCGTGAGCCGGTGCCCGCACACGGAATAAGTGCCCAGCACCGGGGAGTTGCCGTGGGTTTGAGGGCGATGTCGTGCAGTTCAGTCATGGTGTGAGGCCCATTCTAGAATCATGCCCTTTGCATCCTGGCAACCCCTGCGCAGGGTACGACCACCTGCCGCCCCTCATGGACCTCCCCAAACTCTTCGTTGGCAAACGCTACACCTTGCCACGCCCAGTCGGCTCGGCCGATGCCTTGCTGCTGGCACAACTGGCGCTGCGCGACAAAGCGCAGGGCAAAGTCACAGCCATCGTGACGGCTGATGCGCCCGATGCCCAGCGGCTGATTGACGAGATGGCGTTTTTTGCGCCCGACTTGCGCTGTGTGTTGTTCCCCGATTGGGAGACCCTGCCCTACGACACGTTCTCGCCGCATCAGGATTTGATCAGCGAGCGCCTGGCCACGCTGTGGCGCATCAGCCAGCACGACCGCGACACCGGGGCCGACGTGGTGCTGGTGCCCGCCACCACCGCGCTGTACCGGCTGGCACCGCCCAGTTTTCTGGCGGGTACCACCTTTCACTTCAAGGTCAAACAGCGCCTCAACGAGGCCAAGCTCAAGGCGCAGCTCACACTGGCGGGCTACAGCCATGTGACGCAGGTCGTCAGCCCCGGTGAATACGCCGTGCGTGGCGGGCTGATTGACCTGTTTCCCATGGGCTCACCGGTGCCCTACCGGGTCGATTTGTTTGACGACGAGATCGACAGCATCCGCACTTTTGACCCCGACAGCCAGCGTAGCCTGTACCCGGTGCCCGAAGTGCGGCTGCTGCCCGGGCGCGAGTTTCCGATGGATGACGAGGCGCGTGCGCGTTTTCGCCACCGCTGGCGTGAGTTGCTCGAAGGTGACCCCACCCGCAGCCGCATCTACAAAGACATGGGCAATGGCGTGGCCACAGCGGGTATTGAGTATTACCTGCCGCTGTTTTTTGAAGCCACCGCCACCGTGTTTGACTACCTGGGCGAGGCCGCCACGGTGGTGCTGCACGTACCTGGGCGAGGCCGCCACGGTGGTGCTGCACGGCGATCTGGAGCCGGCTTTTGCCCACTTCTGGCAGGACACGCGTGAACGCCATCGGCTGCTGCAAGGCGACCCGGAGCGCCCGGTGTTACCGCCCGATGCACTGTTTTTGAGTGCCGAGCAGTTTTATGCACGGGTCAACCAGCACGCCCAGCTGGCGCTGCGGCCAGCACCGACACAGATGGAGGTCTTTGCCGAATTTGCAGCATTGCCAGCACTGACCGTAGTGCGCGGTGCCGAAGACCCACTGGTCAGCCTCAAGCAGCACATCCGCAACACCCAGCAGC
>JAIFMR010000016.1 GCA_020048255.1 Rhodoferax sp.
GGTGAAGGTGTGCTCGGTCTTGAATCGGTCAGGGCTCGGTCTTTGAATCGGTGGGCTATGGCGCTTGGGCACGCGCCAGCGGTGCGAAGGCTGGGCAGCGCTGCATCAGGTGGGTGAAGTCAGCAGCCAGGTCGCGGGTGCTCAGGCCAGCGGCGCGGTGGGTCAGGCAGCGATTGCCCGGCCATAAGTTGCGGCACGCTGTGCACGTCACCCGGTCATCAAGGGGGGCGCAACTGCCCCGCAACTGGCGCAACTCAGCGCAACTTTCAGGGGGTGTTTTTTGACCCATGCGCAACTCGTTAAGTTGCGGTGGTGTTGCGGTGCTGGTTGCGCTCGAAACCCTTATTTCATGCGGGTTTGCGGGGTTTTGTTGCGCAGCAGTTGCGGTGCTGGTTGCGGTGTTTTTGGGGAAAGTTGCGGGTTGCGTTTCATAGCGCACGCAACCCGCAACTTTTTGCCGTGCGAGTAGTTGCTGGCGCAGATTCATGATGCCACCTTGGCAGTGGTGCGCAGCAGGTTTTGCTCTTTGGCGCGGCGGATATGGCGGCTCACGTTGGACTTGTTCAAGTCGAGCTCGGTCGCTATTTCGCTTTGGGTCAGCCCCTCATTGGCCAGCGTCACCACCCGGTCAAAGGTCGAAGCCTCCACGGTGCTGCACTTCCACACGGCGCGGGTTTCGTCACCACCCAGCTCGAGCTCAAGGCTTTGCGCGTCATCGCCTGCCAGGTTGCGGGCCTTGGTGAACTCCAGAACGAACACGGCACCCTGCTTGGGGTCGTAGTCCTGGATGTGCCACGCTGTTGACCACCTTTGCCAGCATGGTGAATCAGCAGCACGGCCAGGCCACGGCGGCGAAGTTGCAGAATCCAGGTCGCTATCGGGTGCCAGGACTCTGCCTCGTTTTCGCGGCCCGTGCGGCACCAGGCGCTCAGGTTGTCAATGACCACCAGTTCGGTGTCATCTTCCATCATGGCATTGATGGTGTACTGCCCGTCAAGGGTGCTCAGGTCAGGCAGTGGCACCCCTTCAGGCAGCAGGTCGGGGGTGAACAGTCGCAGGAACCCCGGCGCGGGCTCCACGTCTGGCAGGTGCATGGCCAGGCGGGTTTGCAGCACGGCCCCGGGCAGCTCACCATCAAGATAGAGCACCTTGGCAGGCCTTGGGGCGCTCCATTTGGCGAACGTGCCACCCGTGGCCACGGCCATACTGATGCCCATTGCCAGGTGGGTTTTGCCAATGCCACGGCCCGCAAAAATCATCGCCAGGTCTTGCGAGTTCAGCCACGGCAGCAGCAGCGGCTCGCGGTGCTTGAACTGGTGCAGCGCCAGCTCTCGCAAGTCCATTGCAGCCAGGGGCGTGAAGGTGGGCAGCGCGGCGGCCTGTTCGTCCACCAGCGCCAGCAGGTCGGGGCTAATCATGGCGATGCGCTCCCAGTGCTGACGCTTCCTCGCGTAGCCAGGCGATGCGCCCGGCGGCTTGGGTCAGGCGGTCAAGGTCGGGCTGGTGCAGCATCACGCCATGCAACACGTTTGCGGCGGCCACAGCCACCAGCCGGGCCTCGGTTTCCAGCAGCTCCAGTGCCTGCCCGGCGGTCAGCAGGCGCGGGTAACGGTTGGGCTCCCGGCCTGATGGCTCACGGGGCGGGTAGAGGTCTTTGAAGTCGAGCCCCAGCGCGGCCAGAATTGCAGATGCGCCACACCCGGAAAAGCAGAACAACAAAATCTCGCCTGTTGGAAGCTCTCGAATTGATAGCGACGGGCCTTTGTCATCGTGGGCAGGGCAGCAGGCGCTCCATTGGCCCGGCTGGCGTTGCTTTACTTTCGATAGCAGCGGAAGGATGTTGTCAATGGGGGTGGTGCGCATTACAAGCCCCCCAAAACGATCAGAACGGCCTGTATCGCCAACACCACACCCAGCAGGGGCAGACGAACAGCCCGGCACCACCCGGGCTTTCGTTTTGGCGGGTGGTCATTGGCTGGCCTCCAGCTCGTTCAATGTCTCCAGGGCGGCCATCAGCTTTTTGCGTGCCTGTGTGCAGTCCACTTTGCGCTTAAGCGAAAAGTCTTTTTCGATGCGCTTGATGCCATTCCACGCTTGCATTAGGGCTCGCTGCACTTTTTCGCGCGGCTCTTTTTGACCGACGTAAACGATGCGCTTTGCCGGGCTGTCTGTCTCGCTGAATGTCAGGGCTCGCATAGCTGATGCCACCGATGCGGCACCGACAAGAGTGTTGTCACCGACCTCGATGGTTTTGGCTTTTTTAGCCAGTTGCAGGTAGCGTTGCGCGTGACGAATGCTGATGTCGCAGTGGTCAGTCAACCATTGTTGAAACTGACCATGAGGCACTTTTTCTTTGGCCACCAGCAGCAACTCACCGACACGAATGCTGGCGGCCACAGCGGTCTCAGCACCTGCTTTGGCGCGGATCACCTCCAGCTTGATGTCGGCGGCAAGTTGCTGGTGCGGGTCGGTATTTTCCAAAAGCGACACGCATGTCGTTTTTGATTCTGCGGGCTGGTTTTGGGTTGGAGTGGCTTCGCGGAACTCCACGTCCGTGATGGTGGGGGCGGTCATTTACGCCACCCCGGCAAGTGCTTTGATCTCAGCCGTGGGCCAGGCCAGCAGGCCACGAATGCGGCGCGGGCGAATCGGGCCAGTGCCATCGCGCATCGCCCAGGTGCGCAGTGTTTGCGGGGCGCGGTTCAAATAGAACGCGGCTTCTTCGGTTTTGAGGTTTGGCCGGGTGACGAGCTCCAGCGGTTGGAACTGTTGGGGGGTTGCGCTCTGCATTCGAGAACCTTTCTGCGCGTGTTGCGCTGTTGAGGTCTCGAATCAAATCCTCCCGTTTCTCCCGTTAATCCCGGGCGGGATTCGCGGGATTTACAGCCCGGCTTTTACTTTTGGCATCACGTGATTTTCGAAGGTCTTTAAGCCAAATGCAGTCCCGGTATTTTTGTGAATGAGCTTGTCACTCTGCGCACCAAGGCCACGCTGAAAAGGTGAATTTTCAGCACCAGCATTTCTTTCGAGGGCGCTGTACAGTGCTTTGGCGGTCGTATGGCGGCCGGTTTTGCAGGTCTCGATCAGGTGTGGCAAAACCATATCCTTCCAATTGCCGCGCCTGCCCTTGGTGCCAGCGGTGTGTTTCATCGCGTCTTTGAAGGGCTTCATATCAATGGCACCACGGCGGCGCACATTGCAGCGCACCCACTGCGGGATCATGCCCATTTGTACGCCTTCAAACTCAAGCCACTGCAACCCGGCCTCAGGCGTTACCCACTCCGCAAGTCGCCCGGCAATTTGTGCAGCCTGAATTTTTTTCACCACCAGTTGACGGTCTTCAAAAATCCAGACGTGAAAGAATTTTTGCAGGATGTCGATGTCCCACAGTTCGATTTGTGCGACCTCCCAATACCCAAGAATTTTTAGGGCGTTTTCTTTTGTGCAGCCAAAGAACTCTTGAAAATCGGCGTCGCTGTTTTCTTGCGCACCAAGGCGGATTCGCGCCACGTTGAATTGCGACAAGTATCCAGGCGTTTTCAGTACGTCCTTGAACAGGTAGCTTTTTGTTGCAGTCATGTGCGCCCTCGCGCCACCTCGGTGTCAGGGATGCGCCAGCGGGGCCAATCGAGGGCTTGGCTTTTCAACCCGGTTTCGAAGCGGGTCTAGCTGGCGCAAAAACTCTAAAACTTTCCGGTTCGATTCCTCTTAAAGGAACCGCGTATGTGATTTAACGTGTTGATTCATATTGTTATTGTGTCTTGACCGTTGAAAAAGTACCGTCAATTCTTTTTGTGTCCCCCACTTTCAGGCCACTGCCACCACCCGCAGTTTGCCCGGCTCTGCTTTGGCGTCAAACACAATCCCGGCCTGCTCCAAAATCCAGCGCTCGATTCGCTCATGGTGAACCCGCAGCAATTCCAGCGGGCGCACCTTGTAATGCTTTTCAGCCGTGGCGCTTGGCTTGTGGCCTTGAATCTGTGCCACCACGCCAGCAGGAACCTCTAACCACTCGGTCAGGCTGGCAAACGAACGGCGCAGGCCATGCAAGGTAAGCCCCGATAACCCGGCGGCTTTACATGCGCGGGTGTGTGGGTTGTTTGGCTCTGTCAGGCAGCCCGTGGCGCTAGTGTTGCTTGGGAAAACCCATTCATTGCGGCGGGGCAGGGCGGCCAGCAGGTGCAGCATGTAAGGCGTTGCGGGTATCTCGCGGGTTCCCTCTATCTTGTCGCGGATTTGAATTCCCTTCCATTGGGTGTTTATGTCCTCCCAGCGCAGCGACAACACCTCGCCCGGCCTTGCACCAGTGAGTAACGTCATTTGCAGGCAGGCGGCAATAACGGGGTTCTGTATCTGTTGCACGGCGGCAAACCACACGGCCAATTGTTCACGCTGCAACACGTCCGATTTAGTCCCGGCCTTGCCCAACGATTCGCGGGCTTTCTTTGTCTTTGCCGGGTTCTTTGCAGCCACCAGCGGCGCATAGGCAGGCTGTTCAGCGCACCAAGTGAGAAACACGGTCAGCAGTCGCCATGCAAGGCGGGCAGAACTGGCGCGGGTTTGGCCTTCTTTGGCGGCCCATGCCTCTATCGTGGCTTGGTCAAGGTCGCACAATGGCAGCGGCATCAGGGCGGCCAATGGCCCCGGCTTGGTCAACTGTTTGCCACCACCACGGCGGCCAGACGGTAAGCCCCCGGCCTTGGCTTTGTCGATATGGTCACGGTAATGCAGGTCACCCCAATGCGGGCGGCGCTCTGCAATGTAGATTTGCCAGACTTCGCCCACAGTCAGGGCTTGGGCGGCTTCCTGTTGGGTTTTGGCGGCATCCTTGGCGGCTTGGTCAGCAATGGCAGCGGCGGCGGCTTCCTGTTGCTGGCGCTCAAGTTCTCGCGGGTCTGTGCCACCATCCAAGGCCACGCGCAGGCGGTTTGCCTCTACCCGTGCGGCTTCAATCGTCCAGGCTCGCACGTCCCCAATGGTTCTCCTGATGGTCTGGCGGTTCAGCTTCGCTTCAAAGACAAACGACTTTGCACCAGCAGCAGTAACCCGAACCCGCAGGCCGGGCGCTTTGGTGTCACGCATGAAAACCTGTTGCTTACCAGCCGGGCAGGTCAGGCGGTCGATTAACCCGGCGGTCAGGTCTTGCGGCTCGCTCAGGTCTGGCGCGTCGCTTTTCTTTGGTCTTGCCATTTTCTGCCCCTAGTTGATTCCATGTAGCCACCATGTAGCCACTTTCCGGCGATTTTGGTGAATTTCAATCAACACGGTAGCTGTTCACTTGTCCAGTACCGTTGCTTTAACCTGTTGATTCATATTGATTCTACTACTTAAATCAACATGGTGAAATATGAAAAAGTCAGGATTGTGATTCCTGTTGTCGTGGGTTCGAGCCCCATCAGCCACCCCAAGTAACATAAGGAAAGCCCACTATCAAAATGGTAGAGGGCTTTTTCTTTTGTGTTGTCATGTAGCCACCATGTAGCCATCAGTACCGGGTTTTGTACCGTGTAGCCACCATGTAGCCAGCGCCAGCAGGTGCCACGGCTCAGAATTTCGTAACAGTCACGAAACCCAGCAGGCGTAAAAAAACCCGGTCAGCGCCGGGTCTGGTCATTACCGGGTAACGGCGCTCACGTCACCCGAATCTCACCAGCGGCCACGCCATACCAGAACGAACCCAGCCAGGCGGCGTCATCGTCGCTCAGGTGGTCATCAAACGCTGGCG
>JAIFMR010000230.1 GCA_020048255.1 Rhodoferax sp.
GATATGTGACCGAAAAATTCTGGAATTGAATCTTTGGGAGACTGTGTCGCTTGCCGTCGCTGAGCTTTGGACGGTATCGGACATGCTTTCGATGGCCAATTGCTCCGGTGGGGGCATTGGTGGGGGCATTTGCCCCAGTAAACGCCACAAAGAAAAAAGGACTTAGAGCATTTCTACTCTAAGTCCTTGATTCATATGGTGCGGCTGGCAGGAATTGAACCCACTACCCCTTGGTTCGTAGCCAATTCCTTCTCGTTCCAACGAGTTCCAGCAACATTCATTAAAAAAGTAAAAGCCCTTTGTTTTCAACAACTTACGAATACATATTCAGTTCCATAATCCATAAAAGTCCACTTTGATCCAGCTAAATCCAATCTAAAATGGTATCCCAGATGGTATCCCAAAGGATTCAAGATGGCGAAAGAGCTTTTAAGCGACCTAAAAATCAAGGCCTGGATAAAGAAACCAACCAGCACTAGCTTACACGATGGTGGTGGACTGTACCTGCGGCTTAGGTCTGGTGGGGCATATTGGGCCATCCGGCAGGTCAATCCGCTAACGGGCACGAGAACATGGGCGTCACTGATGCCGAAGCAGCCCTATCCCGAGGCATCGCTTTCGGACGCAAGAAGCGACAAACGTGCGAAGCTGGTCGCAATCCGTGCCAAGGAGACAGCGGATGTTTTGGAATCACAACGGCGGCTAACGGTAAAGCAGATTTTTGAACGGTGGGCCGCAACTGAACTCACACCCCACATTAGCGGTGACGGCAAGCGCATTGGCCGTAAAGATGGTGGCCAATATGTAGCCGACCAGTTCGAGCGCCGGGTCTTCCCAGCACTTGGAAATGTCGCGGTTCAAGACGTCCGTAAGGCAGATGTCCTGGCGATCTTGGATGCAGTGAAGGCTGAGGGCAAACTCCGCACCGCCAACATGCTTTTGGCTGACCTCAAACAGATGTTTCGTTTCGCTGCCGAACGCGAAATCATCGAACACAGCCCAATCGAGCTGGTAAGCAAACGAAAAATCGGTGGGAAAGACATCAAGCGGGACCGTGTACTGTCCAATGAAGAACTTGTGGCACTTGTCAAGCAGATACCAATGGCCAATTTGGGCAAAGGAACAGAACTTGGAATATGGATCACTCTGGCAACGGGTTGCCGGATTGGCGAACTGATGGGTGCCGTATGGGCTGATGCCAAGTCAAAGCAGCAGGCATTGCAAGTGACTGTGGATGCTCACAACGTGGCACAGAAATCTGGTGCAATTCAGTTGGGATTTGTCGATCTCAAAGCTCGTACTTGGTATTTGCCAACCACCAAAAATCAGCGTGATCACCTGATTCACCTCAGCGAATTCGCAGCGATGCAATTCGCCGAGCTTGCATCGCTTCGACAGAATGACCGCCAGACAGGTAAATCGTTGCCTTGGGTATTTCCTGACAGTCGTGGAACTGGACCTGTTTGTGTCAAATCCATCGGAAAACAGTTGGCGGACCGCCAACGCAGCGCTGAAGAACGAATGCTCAACAGAACTAAGGCTGTCGATTCGTTAGCCTTAGCTGGTGGACGTTGGACTGCCCATGACCTTCGCAGGACCACATCAACGATGATGAGTCAACTGGGTATTTCGAACGACGTAATCAACGAGTGCGAAAACCATATCAAGCAAGGTATGAGCGGGGTCTACATACAAGACCGGCGCGAAAGCGAACAGGTGCGTGCATTTGATGTGCTGGGCGCCAAACTAAACGAGATTGTTAAGAGCAATTCTTTGAAGGCGTAGAAAAGTTCGAGGCAGGCTGAGTCTGCGACTTTTGCACAATCACCGGACCCAAACCTATTTGACCTATGTAACCTATTTGGCTCGCCATATGCACCCGATTTTCATCCATCACCAACGCCGGGTCTGACGGCACGACGATTCAGATAGATGATTGAGTCGCCAGTAAGCAGTCTATTCATTGACGAACTCTTGGGTGCCACTGGCCGACCGGAATTGGCCAACTGCCGACATTGAAGCCAGTTGCCCTATACCCGCCATTGGGCGAACCGAATTCTCAAGACCGGTCACTCAGGTTTGAAATATGGAATACGGCCTTGGTCGGCTCCTGGGCAGCGGTTGCTGACATAGTTCAGCCCAAAATCCTCGCTCCCTACCCGACCTTTGCCCGATTTGCCTGACCGCCAGCAACGTGGCATCGGTTTCTCGAATCACTGCTGCTACCATTGACAATCAAGCGACATCGCCAGATTAGGAATCCCTGCTCCCAAAATAGACATAGGCCACTGCAATTCTCTGGAGAAGAGCTTTGGCATCGCAGGACGATAATGTGCCAGAAAGAAACCCGTCAACGGATACCCAAGACATTTCATGAGAAGTTTGCCTGCTTTAATTGCGCTCTGTTTTGTCTTTGCATCTCCTGCGCTGGCAAAGGAAACACTGACGCTCGGCCTCTTCGCATTTCGGCCTAAACCCGTCATGGAAGTGGCGTATCTGCCTCTGGTGGAGTACCTTAATCGGAGTGTGCCAGAGGTCCATGTTCAGCTACGGGTGCTGACGCAAGCAGAAATGGAGCACGCACTGGCGCTTGGTGAACTTGATTTTGTCTTCACCAACCCCAGTCACTTCATGTTGCTGCGGCATCAAGCTAAATTGACCGGCGCCATTGCCTCACTGGTACGCATGGAAAAAACCCAAGCGGTCAGCACACTTGGCGGCGTGATTTTTACCAGCCGGCATCATCCTGAAATTCAGACCTTGTCAGACATCAAGGGCCGCATTCTGGGGATTCCGGGGAAGACATTTCTTGGTGGCTACCAGGCCCAAGCCTACGAATTGCTGCAGGCGGACATTCAACTGCCGCAAGATGTCGCGGTGTTGCATGAGCTTGACACCCATGATGAAGTTGTTCGGGCCGTTTTGGCTGGTAAGGTCGATGTCGGTTTCGTGCGTACCAGCGTCATCGAATCGATGACCAGTGAGAAGAAGATCGACGCGGCAGACCTCAAAATCATCAACCCGCAGTCCCATCCCGGTTTTCCCTTCCTGGTGTCTACCAGACTCTACCCGGAATGGGCATTTGCCGCCATTTCGGGGCGGGTCAGTAATCGCACGCAAAACAGGCTTGCAGCCGCACTGCTGCTTGTCGAACCGGACAGTTCGGTCGCAAAGGCCGCAGGAATTTCTGGCTTTACCGTGTCGGGCGACTATTTACCCGTGCAAGATCTGGCGCGTGCGCTAAGACTCCCGCCTTTTGAGAAGCGACCCGCATTCACTGCAACGGATGTGTTATCAAAATGGAGTTGGCAAATCGGCACAAGTCTCTCTATCTCCGTACTCGTCGCCTTGGTGTCGATTCTTCTGTTCGTTTCGCGTCGGCAAATCTCGCAGCAACGCAACATTGAGCGCATGCATCTGGCTGCCCTGGGTGAAGGGGTTTTCGGGGTTGACCTTGAAGACCGATGCACCTTTATCAACCCGGCCGCACTGACGATGCTGGGGTATGCCGAGCATGAAGTGATTGGCCAGAACCAACACGCCTTATTTCACCACCACCACCCGGACGAACGAGCCTACGAGGTGGCAGATTGCCCCATATATCAGAGCTTGTGTGATGGGGTTATACGACAAGCGGATGATTGGTTCATACGCAAAGATGGCACTGGCTTTCATGTGAGCATGGTCGCAACACCATTGGTAATCGGCAGCAGAAAAATTGGTGCAGTGGTTGCGTTTCAGGACATCAGCGAGCGCAAGGCCCTGGAGGAAAGACTGAACACCCTGGCCACCATCGATGTCTTAACCGGCCTGCCTAACCGCCGTCACTTCTTTCTTCGAATGACGGATGAGTTGGCAAGAATCAAACGCAAGGAAGATAGCGTGGTGTCGCTCCTCATGCTGGACTTGGACCATTTCAAAAAAATAAACGACACCTACGGCCACGCTGCTGGTGATGCCGTGCTAAAGAACTTTTCATCATTGCTACAGAAAGATTTGAGAGAAACCGATTTGGCAGGACGCATTGGCGGCGAAGAGTTTGCCGTCACCATGCCAGGCTGCACCCGGGACAGCGCCATCGAGCGCGCGCAAAGGCTGCGAAAAATGGTTGCGGACGGGCAACTTGCGCACGACGGCGTTGTGATTCACTACACGGTAAGCATTGGCGTGACGCAGTTCAGCGCCCAGGATGCCAACCCGGATATTGCCCTTGCACGAGCCGATGCAGCCTTGTACCGGGCAAAAGAAAAACGCAATTGCGTGGCGACTTGATATGTGTGTGTCTGCAACCCTTTTGTTGCTGTGTGCTTCGTGTTGTTCGTGTTGTTCGTGTTGTTCGTGTTGTTCGTGGATCGCCCCGCCTTCGATCTGGAAAGCCAGACTCGCGATACGACTGCCACATTGCAGTCAAGTTAAATGACAGCTGGCAGGTCACCAAAATTCAGGAATTGAACCACCGGAAAGCTGCCTGTCGTGACCCGCGGCAATGGGTCTACTGGAGCCCGTCGAGTGAAAACGGGGAAAATTTTGGGCGGCTGACTTCAACAGACACAAACCCGCCGTACAACCTTTCAATATGCCTGCTCCAGACCAGTCACTCAAGTCTGGGGCTTGTCGCCAGCACAGCGACGATCGTTTGAACCTAAATTTCTCAGTTGAAACCGTGAAAAAGCCGCGTCGGCTATCAGATCGTGACGCCAACGCGCTCATGTAGTGCGCCATCTTATAATGATAGGCTCGCCGAAGTGAAACCGGATCCGATTTATTCAACAATGCCGACGGGAGTAACGTTCTATGATTCCAACTGCAAATCCACAGGAATTGCCCGAGCGCGAACTGACCGACGTCAGCCTGCGCGAGGAACGCGAAGAAGCTGATCGGGAGATGACTGCGAACCGAGTAGCGACAGAAAAGCTTGCTGACGCAGTCGTGGAACGTGCCCGGGAAGACGCCGATGCTGTCCTGGTCGCGGCCCGCGAAAAGGCGGACAAAACGGCGGACATCTCAGCACCACACGGCATTCAAGCCGCAATTGCTGAGGATCGGGAGGTCGAAGACGCAACCCTGCGTGATGAACGGGCTGCGGCAGATAAGACCGTGCGCCG
>JAIFMR010000192.1 GCA_020048255.1 Rhodoferax sp.
GCGTGCATGTGCGCATCGTCAGCCAGTGGCCCGATGGACCGGATGCCGTCCATGACCACTGCATGCTGGCATTACACGCGCGTCGCTCAGCAGCATCGATTGCCGCTTGGGCGCAAAACCGTGCCGGTCAAAACGACCCGTTCGCCAGCCCCGCGCCAGGCCTGGCGGTGGTACTGACCGGCACCGATTTGTACCGCGACATTTTGTCTGACACCCAAGCCCAACAGTCTTTGCAGCTGGCGCAACGGTTGGTGGTCTTGCAAGAGCTTGGGATACTAGCCTTACCCAGCGCACTGCGACCGCGTGCTGTGCATATTTTTCAGTCCACCTCGGCGCGCCAGGCGCTACCCAAAACAGGGTCGGCATCCAGACCCTTTCGGGCGCTGATGGTGGGCCACCTGCGCGAAGAGAAATCCCCCCAGACCCTGTTTGCTGCGGCCCGCTTGTTACACCCGACCGAAAGTATATTGATCGACCATATTGGCGCCGCGCTGGATGCCGACCTGGCGGCACAGGCCCAAGACACGGCCACCGCTTGCCCCCATTACCGCTGGCTGGGAGAGCTGACACATGAAACCACGCGCCGGCGCATTCAACGCGCCCATGTGCTGATTCACACCAGCAAAATGGAAGGCGGCGCCCATGTGGTGATGGAAGCCGTGCGATCAGGCACACCCGTGCTGGCTTCACGCATTGCCGGCAATGTGGGTATGCTGGGGGCCGACTACGCGGGTTACTTTGACTGGGACCAAGCCGATCAGTTGGTGGGCTTGCTGCGCCGCTGCCGTGACAGCTTGGTACCGCGCCTGACGCTGTCACCTGGTGCGCCGCCGCCAGATTCACAACCCACGGTCTATACGCAGTTGCAAGCCCAATGTGCCGCGCGTGCACCCTTGTTTTCAGCCGACAGCGAAGGCCGTGCCTTGCACAATTTGGTGGCTGACCTGCTGCGTGACGCCACGGGCGGTGCGTAGCGCACCAATGGCACCGTTGTCTGAATTTTCAAAACCCTCCCCTCATGCAAAACTCCTCCGAACCCATCGCCCGCGACATCGTCCTGATTGGCGGCGGCCACAGCCATGTGGGCGTGCTCAAACGTTTTGGCATGCAGCCCGAACCCGGTGTACGCCTGACCGTCATTTGCACTGACGTGCATACGCCCTATTCGGGCATGCTGCCCGGCTATATCTCGGGCCATTACAGCTATGACGACGTGCACATTGACCTGGCGCGACTGGCCGTGTTCGCTGGCGCCCGGCTATACCGCGACGAAGTGGTGGGCATCGACCGCGTCGCCGGGCGGGTACTGTGCCGCCACCGCCCGCCCGTGCCCTACGACCGGCTGTCCATCAACACGGGCTCAACGCCCAAGCTGAGTGGTGTGGCCGGTGCCGAAGCGTTTGCTGTGCCGGTCAAACCCATCACCCGCTTTAATGAGCGTTGGTTGGCCTTGCTGGCACGCGTGCAGCGGCACACCCAAGGCACACTGCGCATTGCCGTGGTGGGCGCCGGCGCGGGTGGTGTGGAGTTGCTGCTGTCCATGCAATACCGCCTGCGCCAGGAATTGCAAACGTTGGGCCGCAACCCGGACCTGCTGGCGTTTGACCTGGTCAACGCAGACGAGACCATTTTGCCGACCCACAACGCCCGGGTGCGTCACAAGTTCACCCAGGTGCTGGCGCAACGCGGCGTCCAGGTTCACCTGAAGGCACAGGTGACGCGGGTGTCTCTGGGCACCTTGCATTGCGCCAACGGTCAAGTGATTCTGGCCGATGAAATCATGTGGGTAACACAGGCCGGTGGCGCGCCGTGGCTGCAGTCCACCGGCCTGGCATTGGATGCGGGCGGCTTTCTGCGGGTCAATGACCACTTGCAGACCCTCACCGACCCCCACATCTTTGCCGCTGGCGACATTGCCGCCATGATTAATTTCCCGCTGGAAAAAGCCGGGGTGTTTGCCGTGCGTATGGGGCGCCCGCTGGCAGACAACCTGCGTTTGAGTTTGCAAGGCCGCGCCCTGCAAGCTTACCGACCCCAATCACGCTGGCTGGCCCTGATCAGCACAGGTGACAAATACGCCGTGGCGTCGCGCGGCGCACTGGGTTTTTGGGGCGACTGGGTCTGGCGCTGGAAAGACCAGATTGACCAGCGCTTCATGCGCAACTTCTCGACCTTCCCCAGCATGTCTTCTAATCCGTCAGCGCCAGGCGCGGCCAACACCGCGCTGGCACTCACGTCCGATGAATCCTTGCAAGCCATCTCGGCGATGGCCATGCGCTGCGGCGGTTGCGGCGCGAAGGTCGGGGCGACGGTGTTGTCCCGTGCCCTGGGCCAGTTGCAAGTCATTGAGCGCGACGACGTGCTGATTGGCCTGCACGACCCCGACGATGCAGCCATTGTGCGTGTGCCGCCGGGCCAGGCACTGGTGCATTCGGTGGACTTTTTCCGCGCCTTCATCGACGACCCTTATCTGTTTGGCAAGGTGGCGGCCAACCATGCCTTGGGGGATATTTTTGCCATGGGCGGCGAGCCGCAGTCGGCCACCGCCATTGCCACCGTGCCGCCCAACGAGGCCGGTTGCGCACTGGTGGGCGGGCACACCGGTGAGGGACAGGAGCTGGCGCTGGGCTTTGCCATCAATGGCCTGATCGACGAAGACTTGGCCGGCGTCACCCGCAAGGGCGGTATGCACCCCGGCGATGTGTTGATCTTGACCAAGCCCATTGGCACCGGCACCTTGTTTGCGGCCCACGCCCAATTGGCTGCCAAAGGGCGCTGGATCGACGCCGCGCTGCAATCCATGATCCAGTCCAACCGGCTGGGTGCGCATTGCTTGCGTGATTTTGGTGCCACCGCCTGCACCGACCTCACCGGCTTTGGCCTGCTGGGCCATCTGGTAGAGATGACCCGGCCCTCGGGGGTGGATGCCGAAATTGTGCTGTCTCAATTGCCGCTACTCGACGGTGCGCTGGAAACCGTGGCCGCCGGCATTGTCAGCTCGCTGCAACCCGCCAACGTGCGCCTGCGCCGGGCCCTGCGCAACCAGGAAGATTTTGTGAATCACCCGCGTTATCCGCTGATTTTTGACCCGCAAACAGCAGGTGGTCTGCTGGCCAGTGTGCCTGCAGACCAGGCCGATGCCTGCGTGGCCGCCTTGCGCGCGCTGGGGTATACGCACAGCGCCATCATTGGCCGCGTTTTGCCAGCGGGTGAGGCGTTGGAGCCGGTGGTCTTGGTGGCATGATTGCGTTTACTCCCCTTTGGAAGTCCTCCGATGTACATCCCAGCCCACTTTGCAGAGACCCAACCCGAGGAATTGCACCGCATCATGCGCGAGCACCCGCTGGGCATGCTGGTGACTCACGGAAGCGCGGGGCTGGACGCTGACCATATTCCGTTTGAATTCGATGCGGATGCGGGGCCACAGGGCGCACTCATTGCGCATGTGGCACGGGCCAATACGCTGTGGCAGCGTTGTCCAAATGGCACACCGGTGATGGTTGTGTTTCGCGGTGCACAGGCCTACATCTCCCCCAACTGGTACCCCAGCAAGCACGAAACCCATCGCCAGGTCCCAACCTGGAACTACGAAGCGCAGCTGACACGACGCCACGAAGCCACTGAACCCAAGCCCTGGAAGATGGGGGACTCTGAGCCCGAGTTCATCAGCCAGATGCTGCGCAATATCGTGGGCATTGAGGTCACGATCACATCGCTGGTGGGCAAGGTCAAGCTCAGTCAAAACCGGGAAGCGCGCGATCGACTCAACGCCGCAGAAACGCTGGAGACACAAGGGCACAACGCCCTGGCGCAGGCGATGCGCCATGCAACATGAAATCAAAGTTACCACCCCGCCCAGCCAGACGCTCGCGGCGCAGCCTGTGGGTGGCGCTGGCGTTTATTTTGCTGCTGATTGGCTGGTGGGAGCTGACGGTGCCTCGTACATGACCTGATGATTTAGTTGATCAAAATCGCCCTGAAGTCATTCACATTGGTCAGCGTGGGGCCGGTGATCACTGAATCGCCGAGTTTCTGAAAAAAGCTGTGCGCGTCGTTGTTGTCCAGGTAGCTGCGCGGGTTCATGCCCATGCCCCAAGCCCGCTCCAAGGTGTCGGGGGTGGCGATGGCGCCGGCAATTTCTTCGGCACCATCGACCCCATCGGTATCTCCCGCCAAGGCGTACACACCTGGCGCGCCGCCCAGCGCCACGGCCAGCGCCAGCAAAAACTCCACATTGCGGCCGCCCCGGCCCTGGCCACGGATCGTCACGGTGGTTTCACCACCTGATAGCAAGACACACGGCCGCTGAAACGGCTGGCCGTGCAGCGCCACCTGGCGGGCGATGCCACCCAATACTTTGGCCACATCGCGCGACTCGCCTTCCAGGCTATCGCCCAGGATATAGGGCGTGTACCCGGCTTTCTGCGCGATGTTGGCCGCAGCTTGCAGGGCCATTTGTGGGGCCGTGATCATGCGCACGCTGCTGTTTTGCAGACGGGCATCGCCAGGCTTGATGGTCTCACCGGCACCACTTTCCAGCAAGGCACGCATGGCGGGTGGCACGGCAATTTGGTAACGCTGCACGATGGCCAGCGCATCGGCACAACGGGTTGAATCCGCCACGGTGGGGCCTGAGGCAATGTCCATGGGTGAATCGCCCGGCACATCCGAGATCAACAGGGTGAGCAACCTGGCCGGGTGGCAGGCCGCTGCCAGCCGCCCGCCCTTGATGTTTGAGAGATGACGGCGTACGCAGTTCATCTCTGAAATCGTCGCGCCCGACGCCAGCAGGGCGCTGTTCACCGCCTGTTTGTCTTCTAGCGTCAAACCTTCACCTGGCGCCACCAGCAAAGAAGACCCCCCGCCCGAGATGAGCGCAACGACCAGATCGTCTTTTGTGAGGCCAGTCACCAGTTCACGAATGCGCTGCGCCGCCTGCTGCCCGGCGGCGTCAGGCACCGGGTGCGCCGCCTGCAGAATCTCGATACGCTGGCACGGCACGTCATAACCATAACGCGTCACCACCAGACCTTCAAGCGGGCTGTCGTCACGTGCCGTCCACAGGTCTTCAAAAGCCCGCGCCATCGCAGCCGATGCCTTGCCCGCGCCAATGACGATGGTGCGGCCTTTGGGAGGTGGCGGCAAATGGGCTGGCAAACACAAAGCTGGTTGGGCTGCGGCCACAGCCGCGTCAAACAGGTGGCGCAGCAAGGCACGGGGGTCGCTGGACGTGGCGGTGTCTGTGGCAGGGGAAGGCGTCATGGGTCATCCTTGAAACGTTGAATCGTCAAGGCGGTGTCTCTATATCAAAAACGCTTCCAGCCCAATAGCATAAAGGGTCTAAAGCTATCAATTACATACCAAAACACGCCTAGATCGGCCGCAGATCATGACACAGTGCGTTTGCCCCCCCGCGCTGCACGGGCGATGCGGCATCAAAAACTGTGCGTGCAAGCGCACTGACGAAGCGCGGGAGCTTACCTAAGCTGCGCTGGCAGTCTGGATCAGGCGTGTGATCGCTTCAACTCAGCTGCACTGATCTCGCAGGCTTCAAAAATTCCTTTGGAGGCCATGAGCGAAGTCACGTTCATTACCCAAGGAGCAAAGATGTCGAGCATGATGAAAGCTGCGGTGTTTGTCGAGCCTGGCCGCATTGAAATTGTTGACAAACGAATCCCTGATGTCGGCCCTAACGAGGCTTTGATCCGCATCACGACCACCACCATTTGCGGGACCGATATTCACATCCTGAAGGGCGAATACCCGGTCGCCAAGGGGCTGACCATTGGACATGAGCCCGTGGGCGTCATTGAAAAGCTGGGCAGTGCGGTTCAGGGGTACAAGGAAGGCCAGCGCGTCATTGCTGGCGCCATTTGTCCCAATTTCAACTCTTATGCAGCGCAGGATGGCGCGCCATCTCAAGACGGCAGCTACCTGATTCCTTCCGGACTCTGTGGTTGCCACGGCTTCAAAGCCACCGCGGGCTGGCGCTTTGGCAATCTGATTGACGGCGCGCAGGCCGAGTATGTGCTGGTACCTGACGCGCAGGGCAACCTGGCACCCGTTCCGGATGGTTTGACAGATGAACAGGTGCTGATGTGCCCGGACATCATGTCGACCGGTTTCAAGGGTGCTGAAAACGCCAACATCAGAATCGGTGACACCGTGGTGATCTTTGCCCAAGGTCCGATTGGCTTGTGCGCCACCGCCGGGGCGCGCTTAATGGGTGCCAGCACCATCATTACCGTCGACGGCAACGACCACCGTTTGGAAATATCCAAAAAAATGGGCGCGGACCTGACCCTGAACTTCAATCACTGCGACGTGGTCGCTGAGATCATGAAGATCACCCAGGGGCGCGGCGCGGACTCGGCCATTGAAGCGCTGGGCACGCAGGCTACGTTTGAGTCGGCGCTGCGTGTGCTCAAGCCCGGTGGCACCTTGTCAAGCTTGGGGGTCTATTCCAGCGACCTGAAAATTCCGCTGTCTGCCTTTGCCGCCGGACTCGGTGACCACAGGATCAATACAGCGCTGTGTCCGGGCGGCAAGGAGCGCATGCGCCGCCTGCTCAATGTGGTGGCTTCCGGCCGGGTCGACCTGGGTGTGTTGGTGACCCACACCTACAAGCTGGAAGACATCACCGCCGCTTACGACCTGTTTGCCCATCAGCGTGATGGTGTGCTCAAGATCGCTATCAAGCCGTAACTACAACAAAGGTCGCCGTCAAATCGGTGCAGCTCAAAAAAAGGCAGGTTTGATATGAAACTGAAACGTTGGGTTCTATTGTCGACAGTCCTGGTTTCTCTTGTTGCGAAAAGTCAGGTGCCGGCCTCCATCGGAGCAATACCGACCAAAGAGGATTGTTTCGGCTTCATTGCCATACTGCCTACCTTTCACAGCGAAAAGATGAAAGTCTTTTATGACCTGAACCCGAATGCAAGTGGCAAAGAAATGGTGGAAAAAATTCAGTCACTGGCCGACAGCGGCGACAAGGATCTGCAGTACACCTACAGCCAGTTGCTTCTCAATGGCTACTGCGTGCCAAAGGATATTTGTGCCGCACGGCGGTATCTGGAGAAATCACGTGGCGGCTCCAACAACTGGGAGCAAATTTACCCAATATCGCCGTGGCCCAAGGACATAGATTCCCTGTGCAATTGATGATGGTGGGCGGCATGAGGGTCTTTGGCCCCATTCAAGTACAAAGGAATTTAGGTATAAGAAGATTTGGAAGCGGCATACTCTGCCATCCCCAATTCAATTTCAACCAAGATGGCCATGAACCTGCTGCGCC
>JAIFMR010000197.1 GCA_020048255.1 Rhodoferax sp.
TCCAACAGCAAGGTCTCTTCACGAAACCGCGCACGGCCGTCAACATCGGTAAATAGAATGACTTTGGTGAACTGGGCCAAGATGAACTCCAAGCAAGTGGGACAGGCCCGGATTATCCCGATTCTCTTTTTTTGAAATGGACACCCCATGCGACTGCTTCACACCATGCTGCGCGTTGGCAACCTGCAACGCTCCATCGATTTCTACACTCAAGTGCTGGGCATGACGCTGCTGCGCCAGTCTGACAATCCAGAATACAAATACACCCTGGCCTTTGTGGGTTACGGCAGCAACCCCGACCACGCCGAGCTGGAGCTAACCTACAACTGGGGCGTGGACCACTACGATCTGGGCACCGCGTATGGCCACATTGCGCTGGCGGTGCCCGATGCGGCTGCGGCCTGCGACAAGATCCGCGCCGCCGGCGGCAACGTCACGCGCGAGGCCGGGCCAGTCAAGGGCGGTAGCACGGTGATTGCGTTTGTCACCGACCCGGACGGCTACAAAGTGGAGCTGATCCAGCGCAGCGATTCAGCGCATTGAAAGGGACACCATGCAACCCCCACGCAAAACAGTATCACGCTCGCAGCTGGCCATCACTTTCGCTTTAACGCTGCCCAGCCTGCTAGTGGCTTGCGCCAGTGTGCCCGCTGCCATTGAGAGCCTGCGCTGGACCGACCAATGGGGTGGCCGCAGTCACCAGGCCGCGCAAAGAGATTGGGCCATGTGCGAAAAACCTGTTGAGCAGCGACGGGGCCTTCTGGCCTCGTGCATGTCGGCACGCGGTTGGGCCTATGCGGACGGGCCGTCAGCGACACCCTGAGCGCCGATCAAGCCTGCGCCAGGCGGGTTATTTGTGCAGATGGCGGGTTTCTGCCGCCAAACGGGTGACCCGGCCCCAATCGCCCGACTCCAGCACATTGGCCGGCAACAGCCACGACCCCCCGACGCACACGACATTGGCCAAGGCCAAAAAGTCAGGCGCGCTTTGCAGGGTGATGCCACCGGTGGGGCAAAACTTCACATCAAAAAACGGTCCGCCCCAGGCTTTGAGCATGGCCACACCGCCGGCTTGCACCGCCGGGAAAAACTTGAGTTCGGTAAAGCCATCCTCTTGCGCCATCATGATTTCGCTGCCGGTGGCCACCCCCGGCAACAAGGCCAGCTTGGCATCGCGGCAGGCTTGCCCAATGGCGCTGGTGTAACCCGGGCTGACGGCAAAACGTGCCCCCGCGTTGGCAGCGGCTTGGGCATCGGCCTTGCTGCGCACGGTACCGGCGCCAACCACCGCCTCGGGTACCTCACGCGCAATGGCCTCAATGCAGGCCAGCGCCTGCGGTGTGCGCAACGTCACCTCGAGCATGCGGATGCCACCCGCCAGCATGGCGCGGGCCATGGGCACAGCGTGGGCAACATCGTTCAACACAATCACCGGGATGACTGGCGCGTCTTGCATGACCTGCAAGGCCGTCAAAGAAGTTTGTGAGTTCATGGTCGCTTTCAAAAAGTGAGTGTTTAGAGCCAGCTGCAAGCGCCCTGTTCGGCGCTGCTGGCATTCAATCGCATATTGGCAAACAGGCCGCGCCCCATGCCGATGCCGTTGGCAACCCGCAAGGCTTCGGGCATGGACAGCACCTCCCGCGCGGCCCAGGGGGCGTCAGCCACCAAGACCTGAAGCTCGCCGCGGTTGGCATCCAGCCGGATCACGTCGCCATCACGCACCTTGGCCAGTGGGCCACCGGCAGCCGCTTCAGGTGACACATGAATAGCGGCTGGCACCCTGCCCGAGGCCCCACTCATGCGGCCATCAGTCACCAAGGCCACCTTGAATCCCCGGCCTTGCAGCACGGCCATGGGTGGCGTGAGTTTGTGCAGTTCAGGCATGCCATTGGCTTGCGGCCCCTGCCAGCGCACCACGCAAATCAGGTCGCGGTTGAGCTCATTGGCGGTAAAGGCCTTGTGCAAATCTTCTTGTGAGTCAAAGACCCGGCAAGGCGCCTCAATCACATGGGCATCATCGGGCACCGCAGAAATTTTGATCACACTGCGCCCCAGGTTACCCCGCAGCAGTTTCAAGCCCCCACTGGCACTGAAAGGCGCACTGGCTGGGCGCACCACTGCTTCGTCTTTGCTAACCCCGATGTCGTTCCAGACCAAGGCCGGGCTCGCGTCGGTTGCCGCGGCTGAAGGCAGCCGGGTGTAGTCGCGCAAGCCACCGGCACGGTTGGTCAGCACATCGGCGTGCATGAAACCAGCGTCCAGCAGCTCCCGGATCACATAGCCTGGCCCGCCCGCTGCCTGAAACTGGTTCACATCGGCGCTGCCATTCGGGTAGACCCGCGCCAGCAGGGGCACCACATCCGACAGGCTTGAAAAATCGTCCCAGTCAATCAGGATGCCCGCCGCGCGCGCTACCGCCACCCAATGAATCAGGTGGTTGGTGGAGCCGCCCGTGGCCAGCAACGCCACCATGGCGTTGACTATGCAGCGCTCGTCCACCACCCGCCCGATGGGGGGGCATTTGAAATCAGCGGTGCCCAGCACGGTGCGTACGGCTTCACGGGTCAACTCGTCTCGCACCGCCGCACCCGGGTTGATGAACGCGCTGCCCGGCACATGCAGGCCCATGGCTTCAAGCAGCATCTGGTTGCTGTTGGCCGTACCGTAAAAGGTGCAGGTCCCCTGGCCGTGGTAGGCCGCCGATTCGGCTGCCAGCAATTCAGTGCGGCCGATCAGGCCTTGGGCGGCTTGCTCACGTACTTTGGATTTTTCACCGTTGGACAGCCCAGATGTCATCGGTCCAGCAGGTACAAACACCGTGGGCAAGTGACCAAATTGCAACGCACCAATCAACAAACCCGGCACGATCTTGTCACACACACCCAGCATCAGCGCCCCGGCAAATACATCGTGGCTCAGTGCCACGGCTGTGGCCATGGCGATCACATCGCGTGAAAACAGGCTCAGCTCCATGCCCGGCGTGCCCTGCGTGACACCGTCGCACATGGCGGGCACCCCGCCCGCCACCTGCGCTGTGGCACCCAGGCGACGCGCCTCGGCCTTGATCAGGTCCGGGTAATGCTGATACGGTGCGTGGGCCGACAGCATGTCGTTGTAGGCCGTGACGATGCCCATATTGGGCGCACGCTGCTCCACCACCCGCAGTTTGTCGTTGCCTGGCAAGGCGGCAAAGGCATGGGCCACATTGGCGCAACCCAGGCGCTGCACACCGGGTGTGCGCTGGGCAGCGGCGTCCAATTGCGCCAAATAAGCACTGCGCGTGGGCCCGCTGCGGCTTCGGATGCGCTGGGTCACGGCTTCGACAGTTGAATTGAGTTTCATCATCTTGGAAAATATTGGTAACTAAATTACATGCCGAATGGTAACCGCTAAAGCTGTCTTCGCGCACGGGCCGGGTTACCAGCAGGTTACCTGCATCACCCTGGCTGGACAGCGCATCGACAGATAATGCCCTCATGACCTCTATAGCCGACCTTCGCAAAAGCTACGAACGCGCCGAACTCAACGAAGACGCCTCGCACGCCAACCCGCTTCAACAGTTTGAAAAATGGCTCCAGGAAGCCATTGCTTCAGAGGTGCCCGAGCCCAACGCCATGACCGTGGCCACGGTGGCCAGCAACCTGCGCCCAAGCACGCGGGTGGTGCTGATCAAGGGCTATGACGAACGCGGCATCGTCTGGTTCACCAATTTTGACTCGCGCAAAGGCCAGGAACTGGCTGGCAACCCCTATGCAGCGCTGCAGTTTCATTGGGTCGAACTTGAACGTGTAGTGCGCATTGAGGGCCTGGTTGAAAGAGTCAGCGACGAAGAAAGCGATGCCTACTTTCACAGCCGCCCGCTCGACTCGCGCATTGGCGCCTGGGCCAGCCCGCAAAGCCAGGTGATTTCGGGCCGAGGGGTACTGATTGCCAACGCAGCGCGTTATGGTGCACAGTTTTTGCTCAACCCGCCAAGGCCACCGCACTGGGGTGGGTATCGTCTGAAACCCGATCACTGGCAATTTTGGCAAGGCCGCAAGAGCCGCTTGCATGACAGGCTGCGTTATACCCTGCAGCCCCCGTCCGATAAGCATGAAGAGCTATGGATTCGGGAGCGTTTGGCGCCTTGATATGGCCGACTCAAAAAAGTACGGCTAAATAGTATGTCGCCCGGCGCGGCAACTGGGTCAAGCGCATGCGGTTTTGGAGCGCAATCACACGCGGGGCGAGAAGAACAGTACGCGAGGTCCTGGGGACGCGCGCCTTGCACTCCAAAGCCCGGTCGCCTGACCCAATCACCGCACCTCGAAGCTGTTGGAAGACGGTTGATGCACTTGGGGTCTTTGGTTCTATGGCATCTAAATGCTGAATTGGTAGGCGTCTGATTCCTTTTCTGTCAACATATTGATAGCTGGTAGCTCAATGCCGGCGGGAGCTTGAGCCTGTTTTGATATAGATTATTGAGAGTCAATCCAGCACCAACCTCAAGCTCATCAGATGAAGTACAGCCGACACCCTCGGTCATTTCTGTCCCACACCAGCACCGTAAGGCAGGGTGGCTGGGTCGGGCGACCGGGCTTTGGAGTGCAAGGCGCGCGTCCCCTGGATTTGGCACACCACAAGCCCCACCCCCGCGCGTGATTGCACTCCAAAACCGCATGCGCTCGACCCAGTCGCCCTGCCGTGCAGCACCTCTGTGGAGTTCCGAGGGCCTCAAACCACACAAAGAGAAGATATCCACCCAAGTCAGGTCACATCCACCCTCTGAATCAACACCTTGCTTTGAATCGCCCCCGCATAGAATCCCGGCCATGAGCGCCTACCCGCAGTTTTTAAAAGCCCATCCCGAATACGCCGCCAGCTTGGCGCTGGACGACTTACGGGCCACAGAATATGGCCGCCTGGACGCACAGGACCAGGTGTACCTGGACTACACCGGTGGTGGGCTGCATGCCACGTCACAGGTACACGAACACGCCCGGATGCTCAGTGAGCAGGTGCTGGGCAACCCGCATTCGGTCAGCCCCAGTTCCATGGCCATGACGCGCCGGGTGGAACAGACCCGCGCTGCAGTTCTTGAGTATTTCAACGGCACCGGTGACTACACCGCTATTTTCACGCTCAACGCCTCGGGCGCGCTCAAGCTGGTGGCTGAGTCGTACCCGTTTGCACCCGGTGGCCGGCTGCTGCTGACGGCGGACAACCACAACTCGGTCAACGGCATACGCGAGTTCGCAGCCGCCAAAGGAGCCACGGTGGCCTATGCGCCCCTGACACAACCCGAACTGCGCATCGACCCAACCGCCATGGATGGTCTGCTGGCGCAAGCTGACCCCACGCAGGCCAACCTGCTGGCGTTTCCGGCACAGTCGAATTTTTCGGGTGTCAAACACCCGCTGGAGTTGGTTGCGCAGGCGCAAGCCCAGGGCTGGCATGTGTTGCTGGATGCGGCCGCCTTTGTGCCGACCAACCAACTCGATTTGCGTGCGGTGCAGCCGGACTTTGCGGTGCTGTCGTTTTACAAGATGTTTGGCTACCCCACCGGAGTAGGTTGCCTGCTGGTACGCAACACCGCGCTGCAGACGCTGCGGCGCCCCTGGTTTGGCGGCGGCACCGTTAACTTTGCCACCGTCAAGGGCCGCATGCACGTCTTGTCCAAAGGTGAAGCCGGTTTTGAGGACGGCACGCTTAACTACCTGGGCATCCCGGCGGTCGAGATGGGTCTGCGGCATCTGCAGCAGGTCGGCATCCAGACCATTCAAACCCGAGTCCATTGCCTGACCGATTGGCTGATCACGCAGCTGCTGGCGCTCACGCACGGCAACGGCCGACCGATGGTGCGCCTGTACGGCCCGGCCAACATGGTCATGCGCGGCGGCACCGTCACGCTGAATTTGTACGATCCGCAGGGCCGCTTGGTGGATTACCGGCGTGTGGAAGAGCTGGCGGGCGAGGCACACATCTCGCTGCGCACGGGTTGCTTCTGCAACCCCGGTGCCGGCGAGACCGCCGAGGATCTGAGCGAAGACGACATGCGCACCGGCATGGCGCAAATGGGCGACGAGATCAACCTGCTGCGCTTTTCACAAGCCATGCAAGAGCGCGGCGGCAAGAGCGCCGGTGCCATCCGCGTGTCCACAGGCATTGCCAGCAACTTCACCGATGTCGAGCGCTTCTTGGCTTTTGTGGCCGGGTTCAAAGACCAGACCTCGCTGACCATTGGCAGCGTGTCGTTTGACATTGAATCTTGCCGGGTGGTGCGCGACGGCGGCTAACGGCTACTGCGAATGCACAGCGGCGCATCCGCAGTCAAGCTCAGATCATCCAGCTCACCAGCGACATCACCAGCGTGATGCTGATCAACCCCAACGCGCTGGACACCGCCATGCTGGCCGTCACCAGGTCTTGCGCTACCTGGTAACGCTGGGCAAACAAAAACACGTTGGCGCCCATGGGCAATGCGGCAGCCACCACCATCACCTTCCACTCCAGCCCGCGCAGCCCGGCCAGCCAGCACACACTGGCTACCAGCACCGGTAGCGCCAGGTTCTTCAGTACGCTGATGCCCAAGGCGCTGCGCACATGGGAGCCCACGCGCACCTGGGTCAGCGTGGCTCCCACCAGCAGCAGCGCGATCGGACCAAAGGCGTTGCCCAGCAATTGCAGCGGCCGGTCCAGCACCTCGGGGATCACCAGCCCGGTCTGCGCAAACAGCAAGCCCACAATGATGGGCAGGGGTACCGGGTGGATGATGCCGTTTTTGATGGCCGTCAATACGGTTCGCCAGGCATTGCGGGGCTGGGCCGCGTCAGTCAGCTGAGCTGCTTCGAGGTGGCGCGCTTCGACAATCTCCAGCACGATGGTGGCCACGGTCAGCAAGATCAAGGCATGCACCGAGATCAGGGTCAGCAGCATCACCAGCGCCGCTTGGCCGTAGGCCAAGCCGATCAGCGGAATGCCGATCATCACCGTGTTGCTGAAAGTGGCCGCCAGGCCCAGCACAGCCGCACGCGTATCGCGGCCCTGGGTCAAAAAGACCAGCGCATACAAGACACCCACAGCCACAAAATACAGCGCCACGGGCTTGAAGTTGAGCTGCTCGATGTGGACCCCACTCATGGCCCGAAATAACAGCGCGGGCGTGAGCACCATGAACACCAGGTTGGACAAGTCTTTGGTCGCCTCAGCCCTTATCCAGCCTACGCGTCCAGCTATCACCCCCATAGCAATCAGCAACACCACCGGCAGCAAGGCCGAAACAACGGGACTGGTCACATTGAATCCATCAGAGAACAAGCACCAATTTTGTCCGAAAACAACAAGGCCACCGCCGCGACAAACGGAGGTGGCCCAGAGCTTGACTCAGCCGGACGAATCGCCCGACTAAAAAGGGGTTGATGCCGACTTATTTACCTGCATTCTTGGCATCTTCAACCATTTTCTTTTTGACAACAAAATAAGCGGCAAACATACCAATGGTCATGAACACAATGCCGGCAATGCTCATCAGGCCGTAGTCGGTAGAAAAGAGATCCTGAAGTGCTTTCATGTTGCTGATCCTTGTGAAGTAGAGCTAAAAATCAAAGTGAGGTGAAGGCGTGACTATGCACCAGACCCGCGCCGTCAAACCTGATATTTGTCAATTTTTTGCATGAAATCAAGACGGATGTGCATCGGTTCCAAGCTTCAACTCAGACATCAACCCAAGCATCACTTGACCTGAGCACCCGCTTCGATACGGTAGTACAAACCATAGGCGTCGTCAGGTAGCACGGCTAATTTGCCCTCGACCACCACCGGCTCCAGACCGTATTTGACGGGTATTTTGGTTTTGACTTCGACCATGCTCTCCGGCCCACCCGGAGTGCAAAAGGAGCAGGTCAGCGGCACCGAGGTCAGCAAAAAGTGGGTTTGTTTTTCACCCGGATCCAGCGGCATCATGAAACCCTGAACCCGCTGAACCTTGCCATGCAAGGCCTGCACTGCCGCCGGATACTGCGGCAACACCCGCTTGTTCACCAACTTGGTTTTGACATCTGACAGCAAAGACCAAGCCAACACATCGGTGCGCTGGGGCAGCGGGGCAAACGGGCTGTTGGGGCTGTGCACACCCGGCCCGGTGCCACTGGGAATGCCGGCGGATGCGGCACCGGCAATGGGCGGGCTCAGTTGCGCCAACAAGCCCAAAGGTGCACCACCCAGACAGAGTCCAACCAACCATGCCATATGTTTCAAAGCTTGCTCCTGATCAATGTGACTTCAATTCGGCATGCACCGCGTCCCACAGCGCAACACGCGCCTTGACGGCCTTTTTGGCAGCCTTTTCAACCTGGCGTTGTTTGGCAGCACTGTCGCCACACAGGTGCGCCAGCAGGTTCAGCGACAGCGGGCCATGGGATTGACCATCGAGGTGAATATGCCGCTCAAGGTAATAGTGAAACAGCGGTGCCTTGTGGCGACTGATGCCCAGATCAGCCAGCAAGGCCCGAAACATACCGGGAATCACCTGCTCGCGCCCCAGCGCAAAGGCTGCCGCCACCGCCGGTGTGTCGCCGGAGTCGATCACATCGAAGGTGCTGGCCATGAAACGGCGCGATGCCTGCGGAATATCGGCCTGGCGCAAGGCCTTGACCACGCCTTTTTTCTTCACCTGCTTGAGAAAAGCCAGCACCGGCGCGGTGTCGGCGCCGACTTCTTGCATCGCCCCGAGATACAGGTCAAAGTGGCTGATAAAGGTTGGCTGGCCGGCGGCATCGGGCAGGCCCTCGTCGGTTTCTTCGCCCAACACAATCTCATTGATCAGGCGCTGCGCTGCCGTCAATGCCATGTCGCCGGTGGGCTGCCACGGCACGCTCACCGGCGCGACGGCGCCCTGCAGGTATTTCAGCAAGGACATGAAGTCCCACACCGCATACACATGGTGCTGCATGAAACAACGCAGGTCGTCGGCCGTGCGCACCGCTGAGTACAAGGGATGCTGATCCAGGCGCGCCTTGAGTTGCGGCAGGTAGGGAAGGGACAAGGTTGACATGGGGATGCAGGGCAGGGGTCGACAAACGCGGTTATGCATTATCGACGCGGGGTCCAGCCGGTGACTCAATGCGTATGCTTCATGCCGCAAAACTTGCCAATGGCGATCCCTTTGCATTCGGCCTGCAATTGTTTCTCGCAGACCGCGTCGGCCTTGCCGGCTTCCAGGCACTTGGCGGCGTTTTCGTGCGCTTGCGCCATGACCCGATGTCGCGCAATGTCTTCCTTTGTGGCTTTGTCCAGTTCCGCCGCAGAAGCTACCGTAAAAATAGCTGTTAACGCAATACCCATAAGGGCTAGAGTCCAATTTCTCATTAGCTTACTTTCCTTGCAAAAGTTCCAGAACACTCACCCGATACGCCCCCAGCGCCGGCAAAATCGCCGCCACCAGCGACACCCCCAGCGCCACAGCGGGCACCATCCAAAGCTCTGTCGGCCATGCCATGCCACCCATCAGCAACGAGTGATCCAATTGCAGCAGCCACGCCAGGCCCGCAGCCATGCCCTGCCCGGCCAGGACACCCAACACCGCCGCCAGCGCACCCAGCCACAGCGCTTCCAGCAGCAGCAAAGCGGCCACCTTGCTCGGCGGCGCGCCCAACATGCGCAACAAGGCCAAATCGCCCCGGCGCTCACGCACTGCGCTCCACAGCGCAATGAACACGCTCAAGCCCGCGGTGAGCAACAGCACGCCGGCAAAGGCGCGCAGCACATCGGTACCCAGCCCCAGCATGCTCAGCAGCCGGGTGATCTCCAGTGCTGGTGCGGCGGCCTGCATGTCGGTGCTGGTGTTGACATATCGCGGCAAACTCACCGCAGCCAGCGGCGACCTGTAAGTGATGAGCGCCATCGTGATTTCACGCTCCTCCATCATGATCTGGCGGTCTTCATCGTCCACGGCGGTGTAGTCCTCATGCACCTTCCAGACCGAGGCGCTGTCCGTCAGGATCAATCGGTCGAGCACGCTGGCACTGGGTGCCAGGATGCCGACCACGGTGTACACGCTGTCCCCGTGCGCATGACCGCCCGTGCCCAGGCCGTGCGTGCCGACAAAGGTGTTGCCCAAGGCCAAGCCGAGTTGGCGCGCTGTGGTGGCGCCCAACACCACTTGCATCGGCTGAGTCCAGAGTTGTCCCTGCGCCAGCGTGGCCTGGTAATGCGTGATGTAGGCACGCGACGTGCCCACAATGCGAAAACCACGCAAGCTGTCGCCCAGGCTGATCGGGATGAGTCGCGCCACCATGGGGTGTTGTTGCAGTTCCTGCACGGCTTTGAGCGGGATGTTGCCGGGCGGCACGTCAATGTGGAACACGCCCGACAAAATCAGCTGCATTGGGCTGCCCTTGGCCCCCACCACCAGGTCAATGCCCTGCAGGTCGCGCTCAAAGGCCTTGTTGAGCTGGTGGGACACCAACAACAAAAAGGTGATGGATGCCAAGCCCAGGCTGAGCAGCAGCAGGTTGAGCGCGGCTCCCAAGGGGCGCGACCACAGATAGGTCCAGGCCAGGGAAAGGGTTTTCATCCTCAACATGCCACGCCATCCTGCGGCGCTGTCGCGCGCCTCAACTGCAAGCGATGCAAGGGGTTTGACGGGCTCAACACCGGTTCAAGACAGGCCACCACCCGAGCATCATGGGTGGCAATCACCAGCGTGGCACCGTGGACCTGGGCGGTGGCCAGCAGCACACCGATGGCGTCGGCCGCGGCCTCGTCGTCCAGACTGGCGGTGGGCTCATCGACCAGAATCACCTGGGGCTTTTGCAACACGGCTCGCGCCAGCGCCACACGCTGCGCCTGGCCGCCTGAGAGCTGCGCCGGGTAGCGCTGCGCCAAATCCGCCACACCCAAGGCCTGCAAGGTGGCCTGGATCACGGGCGGGTCCTCGGCGACCCCGCTGGCCCATTGCGCCATGGCCAGGTTTTGCTGCACCGTGAGCGCTGCACTCAAATGCAATTTTTGAGGTAAAAAGCCGATAGCCCTTGCCCGCCATGCGTCAGACGCTCTGTTTTTCAGAGCATTTAGTGCTTGCCCCGTCACCGTGATCTGACCCGCAGTGGGCAGCACCAAGGCCGCCACCAGCGCCAGCCAGGTGGACTTGCCGCAGCCCGAAGGGCCACTCAGCAGCAGCACAGCGCCCTGGGGCACATCCACATCCGGAAAACTCAGCAGCGTGCCCTGTGGATAGCGGTACGCCAAACCCCGGGTCTGGATCATGACGTGGCCAGTGGCAAGGTGGCAGGCTGCGGCACCTCCCCGGACGTGACCTGCGCTGCGGTGGCGCAGTCGGCACACACGCCGCGCACCGCCACATCCAGGCTCAGACCCTGGTAGCCCAGCGCCTTGAGCGCTTGCAGGGCATGTTGTGCCGCGGCTTCCAGGTCAAAGCTGTGGCCCTGCAGCGCGCCTTGCAAAGGCTGGTCGCGGTGGCAACTTTGGCATTCAAAGTGCGGCAAGGCATGCACACTCACCGGCATGGACTGGTAACGGCGCACCCGGTTGGCATCGACCCGGCACAGCAACAGACCGACTTGGGTCAGCCGGTCAATCAAGCGGTACAGGGTCACACGGTCCAGGGCGGCACCGGCTTCGCCTGGTGTCCCGTCGGCGCTGCCCGTGGGCACCGCTATTTGCAGCTGGGCGTGGGTATAACTGGTGTCCGGGTGCGACAAAAACCAGCCCAAGACCCGCCGCGCAGCGCCGGTGCGACGCAGCCCGTGCGCAGAAAGCAGGGCGTCAATGGGATCAGGTTCACGCGGGGTGCGGGGCACAGACATGGCAGCAGTTGGACTCTTTTTTTGGCACTCAAACATTAATGCAATTGAGTTGCGATAAACTATACCGCAATTGAGTTGCATTATGACTGCAATCGAGCACCCTCCCCCGCATGAAACACCCCGCCCCCACTCACCCACACGATCATGATCACCCCGGTCACGATCACGCATCGCACGCCGCAGCGCAGCCAGACTCAGGCTCCGTCCCGCGCTTGAGTGTGCTGGGTTGGCCGGCCTGGCAGCGCATTTTGGCTGTCTTGCCCGTTGTCGCTGGGCTGTGGCTGGCCGTTTGGTGGGCCAGTGCCCCGGTGCAGGCATGGTGACACTGGAGAACCTGACGGTCAGCTACCGTCAGCACCCGGCGCTACACCACATCAGCGGCTGCTTTGCGCCAGGCTCTCTGACAGCAGTGATCGGCCCCAACGGGTCGGGCAAAAGCACCTTGCTCAAGAGCATCATGGGCATGTTGCAACCGGCCGGCGGTCGGGTTCAGCTCGACCCGCCGCGTGCGCGGGTTGCTTACCTGGCGCAACTCACCGAGATTGACCGCAGTTTTCCGATGTCGGTACGTGACTGTGTGCAACTGGGCTGCTGGAGCGTGGTGGGTGCCTGGGGCCGGGTGACGCCAGCGCTGTTGCTGCGCGTGGATGCGGCCATTCACCAGGTCGGGCTGGAGGGTTTTGAGAACCGCGCCGTGGGCTCGCTGTCGAGCGGGCAATTGCAACGGGTGCTGTTTGCGCGGTTGATGGTGCAAGAGGCCGACCTGATCCTGCTGGATGAGCCGTTCAATGCCATGGACTCGCGCACTACGGCGGCCTTGCTGGCTTTGGTGCATCTTTGGCACGAACAGGGCCGCACGGTGATTGCCGTGTTGCATGACGATGCCCAGGTGCGTGAGCACTTTCCGCAAACGCTGTTGCTGGCGCGCGAGCTGGTGGCCTGGGGTGACACGGCACAGGTGTTGACCGAACCCTGCTTGCAGCGTGCCCGCGCCCTGGCCGAGGCCTGGGACGACAACGCCGACATTTGCCACACGGACGAAGCACCCCGCACCAGACCACTGGCGAGGCAGCAACTATGATGGCCACATGGCAGTGGCTGGTAGACAGCCTGTTTGGCCCGTTTGCCGAGTTTGCCTTCATGCGCCGGGCGCTGGTGGCCACCCTGGCCCTGTCGGTGAGCGCGGCTCCCTTGGGTGTTTTTTTGACGCTGCGGCGCATGAGCTTGCTGGGCGACGCACTGAGCCACGCCGTGCTGCCCGGTGTGGCCATCGGTTTCATGTTGTTTGGCCTGTCGCTCACCGCCATGGCGGTCGGCGGCGTGCTGGCCGGCTTGCTGGCGGCAGCGCTGGCCGGCTTCATCAGCCGGTTCACCACCTTGAAAGAAGACGCCAGCCTGGCGGCCATTTACCTGGTGGCGCTGGCACTGGGTGTCACCTTGCTGGCACGCCACGGCACACAACTGGACTTGCTGCATATTTTGTTTGGTAGCGCACTCGGTGTGGACGCGCCCGGCTTGCTGCTGGTGGCCGGTGTGTCCAGCCTGAGCCTGCTGGGCTTGGCTGGCGCCTACCGTGGGCTGGTGCTGGAGACCTTCGATCCGGTCTTTTTAAGCGCCTCCGGGCACCGGGGCTGGGTCTGGCAGCAAGGCTTTTTGATGCTGGTGGTGCTGAACCTGGTGGCGGGCTTTCAAACGCTGGGCACCTTGATGGCCGTGGGTTTGATGATGCTGCCGGCCGTCTCCGCCCGCTTGTGGCACGAACACCTGAGCGCCCAACTCATCAACGCCAGTGCCCAGGCGGCGCTGGCCAGCTGGGCTGGCTTGCTGCTGTCCTACCACCTCGACACGCCCAGCGGCCCGACCATCATTGGCTGTGCGGGTGTGCTGTACCTGCTGTCGCTGCTGGTGTCACCCGGCGGCTGGTTGCCGCAAATCCTCAAACGCCCACACCGGGTCGCATAACACCATGAAACACTCCAAACTTACTTGGCTCATGTCCATCGTTCTGACGGCTGTGAGCCTGCTACCCGGACTCAGCCGGGCCGCCACCCCCTTGCCGGTGGTGGCTTCGTTCAGCATTCTGGGCGACCTGGTGCAAGTGGTCGGGGGTGATCGCGTGAAGGTCACCACCCTGGT
>JAIFMR010000083.1 GCA_020048255.1 Rhodoferax sp.
AAACCAAAAAGCTGATTGACAGCGCTATAGTGCTGATAACCATGATCGCTCGGTCTGTCAGGCTACCACGCACATAGGCTACGGCCAGACCGGCACCTATGGCCAGCAGCACTTCGAGAAACAGAATCGGAATCATGATCGTCAGCGTCGCGGGCAGGCGGGTGGCGAAAATATCAGAAATGGCCTCGTTGGTGGTCCAACTTTTACCCCAGTTAAAGGTAAAAACTTGCTGAACAAAAACCCATAGCTGCTCTAGAACCGATTTATCCAAACCCAGCTGCGCCCGCAGTGAGGCTAGGCGTTCGGGCGATGCCTTCATTCCAGCCATGATTTCAACGGGGTCGCCCCCAAACAGTTTGAACAGGAAGAAGATCAGCAATATCACCCCCAAGAGGGTGGGGAGCATTTGCCAGATGCGTCGCAGGATGTAGGAAAACATATTTAGTTCTGGATTTTGGGAAAACGCCCAGGGGTTTATTGTCCGGGGCGATTATGCTTGCACCCGTTTGAACAGTCTTAGGTGTTTGTAACTATGAAAATTATGTTTTCGCGCCATTTTTTGGGCATTGGCCTGTTTTTTTTAAGTGTGAGCGGTCTGCAGGCGCAAGGCAGCCAATCTGAAAAAGTGCTGCGTTACGCCTTTGAAATTGCCGAAACCGGATTCGACCCAGCGCAGATTTCAGATTACTACTCGCGCACTGCCACGGAGAACATTTTTGACGCGCTGTACCGTTACGATTACTTGGCGCGGCCCGCCAAAGTGGTTCCCAACGTGGCGCAGGACATGCCTGTTATTACCGATGATTTCAAGACCTTCACAGTCAAGGTCAAGCCTGGAATCTACTTTGCAGACGACCCGGCCTTTGGCGGCAAGAAGCGTGAGTTGACCGCGCAGGATTTTGTCTACACCTTCAAACGGATTTTTGACCCCAAGACCAAAAGTCAGATCTATTCCGATCTGGAAGAAGTCAAGCTGGTGGGCATGGACGCCTTGCGACGTGAGGCCGAGAAGCCCGGTGCCAGGTTCAACTATGACACTGATGTGGAGGGCCTGCGCGCATTGGACCGCTACACCATCCAGTTCAAGCTGCTGGAATCCAAGCCGCGCTTCATTTACCAACTGGCGGAGTCCAGTGTTCTTGGAGCCATGGCGCGCGAGGTGGTCGAAATGTACGGAGACAAGATCATGGAGCACCCGGTGGGAACGGGGCCTTTCAAACTGGACCAGTGGACGCGATCATCGAAGATCACGTTTGTGAAGAACCCCAATTTTCGCGAAGAGAATTACCAGGCAGAGCCTGCGGCCGACGATATGCTGTCGCAAGAGATCTACCGGCAGATGAAGGGTAAACGTATTCCGATTGTGGACAAGGTGGAGATTTCCATCATCGACGAAGTGCAGCCGCGCTGGCTCTCGTTTCTGGGCAATGAGCATGATTTTCTGATGTACTTGCCCGCCCAATTTGCCAATCAGGTGATCCCTGGCAACAAGCTGGCCCCCCACCTGGCCAAGAAGGGCATTCGTATCGAACGATATGCTGCACCCGAACTGACCTTTTCCTATTTCAATATGGACAACCCCACGGTAGGGGGTAACGAGGTCGACAAGGTGGCACTTCGCCGCGCCATTGCACTGGCTTACAACACCGAAGAGGAAGTTCGCCTGCCACGGCGCAACCAGGCTATATCGGCCCAAGGCGTTATTCCGCCAAACACCTGGGGCTACGACCCCAAGTTCAAGTCTGAGCTGAGCGACTACAACCCGGCCCGCGCCAAGGCACTGCTGGACCTGTTCGGCTATGTGGACAAGAACGGCGATGGCTGGCGTGACATGCCCGACGGCAAGCCGCTGGTGCTGGAATACGCAACTTCACCGTCTGCTGCGGATCGCGAGCTGAACGAAGTGTGGAAAAAGAGCATGACAGCGGTGGGCATCCAGATTGTGTTTAAAACCGCCAAGTGGCCCGAAAACCTGAAGGCGGCTCGCGCTGGCAAGGTCATGATGTGGGGATTGGGTAACTCGGCCTCCTCGCCAGACGGCGGCAGCTTTCTGGATTTTGGCTATAGCCCGCAAAAGTTCGAGGGCAATCTGGCAGGTTTCCAGAACGACGAATACGACAAACTCTACCGGCAACAAGTCGTTATGCCTGATGGCCCCGAGCGATTGGCCATCATGCAGAGAATGGTCAAAATTCTGGTGGCCTATATGCCCTACAAGTTCAATACTCACCGCATCCGAACTGACGTCATGCAGCCCTGGCTGATTGGTTACCGTCGCCATCCACTATCACGGTCATTCTGGCGCTACGTCGACATCGACACCAGCAAATTGCCGCATTGAACAGTCGATATCATTCCGCAAGAGGAAGGTAGGCTGGCAAGTTGTAACTGCTCAGCGCTGGGCGACTTTGCACTCGCTTGATAATGTCGATATGAACCAACTCGACGCGCTCAAACAATTCACCACTGTGGTGGCTGATACCGGCGACTTCAGACAGATGCAAGCCTATCTGCCGCAAGACGTCCCTGTTGACCGACACGGTGGCCCAGTTTCGGAGCCGGGCCACCGACGAGATCACCGACCGCCTGCTGGTGCGTTTTGGCTGCGAGATTTTGTCGGTGATTCCCGGACGGGTATCGACTGAAGTGGATGCGCGACTGAGTTTCGATGCCAGTGCCACCGTGACGCGGGCAGAGCGCCTGATTGAGTTGTACCAAGCGCAAGGCATTCACATTGACCGTGTGTTGATCAAGGTGGCCGCCACTTGGGAGGGCATCCAGGCAGCAGCGGAGCTGGAGCACAAGGGCATTCATACCAACCTGACGCTGCTGTTCTCGTTTTGCCAGGCGGTGGCTTGTGGCCAGGCCAAGGTGCAACTGATTTCGCCTTTTGTCGGGCGTATTTACGATTGGTACAAAAAGTCGGCAGGCCCTGCCTGGGTGGAATCCGACAACACCGGTGCCAAAGATCCCGGCGTTAAATCGGTCACGCAAATCTTCAACTACTACAAAAAAATGGGCATTGCCACCGAGGTGATGGGTGCCAGTTTTCGCAACATCGGTCAAATTACCGCGCTGGCGGGTTGCGACCTGCTGACCATCAGCCCCGAGCTGTTGGCCCAACTGGCCGCCAACGGTGCGCCGCTGACAAGTGCTCTGGATGCACAGAGCGCCAAGACACTGGACACGCAGCGTGTGGCCTATGACGAAGCTGGTTTTCGTTTTGCACTGAATGAGGATGCCATGGGCACCGAAAAATTGGCCGAAGGTATTCGCGCGTTTTGCGCCGATGCCGTCAAACTAGACCAGCTGCTGTTGGCCGCTTGAGAATTGCCTGGGAAATCCACCATGAACCGTACCCGTTGTGATCGCACCCCCGCCTGGAAGGCCTTGAAAGCCCAGTTTGATGCCACGGGCCGCAGCTTTGATCTGCGTGCCGCCTTTGGCTCTGATCCTCAGCGCTTTGATACTTTCAGCCAACGGGCACCCCATGTGTTCGCTGACCTGTCCAAAAACCTGATCGACACGGCCACCCAGAGCAGCCTGTTGGACCTGGCGCGTCAAAGTGGCCTGACGCAGCACCGCGATGCCATGTTTGCCGGCGACAAGATCAACCACACTGAGCAGCGAGCGGTGATGCATTGGTTATTAAGAAATCCACCTCTAGCCCAGATGCAGCAAGCGCGACCAGCTATCAAAAACGTATCAAGCGAATTGACGGCTGTGCACGCCACACTGGACGCGATGTTGGCCTTTGCCGAGCAAGTGCGCGCGGATGCGGCGATCACCGATGTGGTCAACATCGGTATTGGCGGCTCAGACCTGGGGCCGCAGATGGCCGTGCTGGCGCTGGATGGCTATGTGTCGCCCGGCAAGCGATTTCACTTTGTGTCCAATGTCGACGGGCATGAGTTGGCCAGTGTGCTCAAAAAGGTCAAGGTGGAAAGCACCTTGTTTTTGATTGCCAGCAAAACCTTTACCACCATAGAGACCATGACCAATGCGAACTCGGCCAAGGCCTGGTTTGCA
Source organism: Rhodoferax sp. (assembly GCA_020048255.1). Lineage (GTDB taxonomy): Bacteria > Pseudomonadota > Gammaproteobacteria > Burkholderiales > Burkholderiaceae_C > Rhodoferax. Next base: position 4,030 of record JAIFMR010000083.1, read on the forward strand.
GCACAGGGCGGCACCGATGTGGCGCGGCATTTTGCCGCGCTGACCACCAACGTGGCAGCTGCAAATGCTTTTGGCATCAGCACCACCTTTGGCTTCTGGGATTGGGTGGGTGGGCGGTATTCGGTCTGGTCAGCCATTGGCTTGCCGCTGGCCATTGCCATCGGTGCGCAGGGCTTCAGGGCATTTCTGGCCGGCGCACACGATATGGATGAGCACTTCCGCACCGCGCCACTGGAACACAACCTGCCGGTGCGTTTGGGCCTGCTCGATGTCTGGTACCGCAACTTTCATGGCTTCACCAGCCGCAGCATTGCGCCGTACCACAGCGCACTGAAACGTTTCCCGGCGTACTTGCAGCAGCTGGAGATGGAAAGCAACGGCAAACGTGTCGATGCCTCGGGCGAGGCCTTGCCCATGGGTACCTCACCGGTGTTGTGGGGCGAACCTGGCACCAACGGTCAGCACGCGTATTTTCAGATGCTGCACCAGGGCACTGACGTGGTGCCGGTGGAATTTGTGGCTGTCAAAAAGCCCCAACACCGCTTGCCCGGCCACCACACGCTGCTGCTGGCCAATGTGCTGGCCCAGGCCCAGGCGCTGATGCTGGGTAAGAGCGATGCCGGAGGGCACAAGCACTTCACGGGCAACCGCCCCAGCACATTTTTGGTGTTGGATGAACTGACGCCCACCAGCCTGGGCGCCCTGATTGCCTTGCAGGAGCACCGTGTCTTCGTCAGCGGCAGCCTGTGGGGTATCAACAGCTTTGATCAGTGGGGCGTGGAACTGGGCAAGGTACTGGCCAAAGACGTGGAAGCACGGCTGGGCAGTGGCGAGACGACCGGGCTCGACGGCTCAACCTCCGGTTTGCTGACCCTGCTTCGCGCTTGATTCCGGGTGTCGGGTCGCCGCCATGGTCCACCAGGCGAGCTACTGAAAAGTTTTTAGAAATGAACCTTGTTTTTGACTTCGGTGCGGTGCTGTTTACCTGGCAGCCGGGTCAGTTGTTGCTGCAAACTTTTCCGGATCGGGTGGCTACCCCTGAAGCGGCCAAACGCCTGGCGCATCAAGTTTTTGGCCATGCCGACTGGCACGACTTTGACCGGGGCGTGTTGTCCATGGACGAGGTGATTGTTCGCACTGCACAGAGGTTGGATTTGCCACAGGTTGACATGGCTGATCTGGTGCAGCGCATTGGGGAACGCCTGACGCCCATCCATGAAACCCTGGCCTTGCTGACGCAATTGCACCAGCGCCGCAAGACCGGGCAGGGCATCACGGGCTTGTATTACCTGTCCAACATGCCTGAGCCCTATGCCCGTGCCCTGGAAGAAAGGTATGACTTTTTACAGTGGTTTGATGGCGGTATTTTCTCGGGTGACGTTCAGCACATCAAACCAGATCCGGCCATTTACCAATTGCTCCAAGCCCGTTATGCGTTGACACCTGAGCAGACACTGTTCATCGACGACTTGAAAGCCAATGTGACCACTGCCCAGTCGCTGGGCTGGCATGGTATCCATTTCGAGTCGCCACAGCAATTGTGTGAGGCGTTGGCCAGTTCAGGGCTGTGACAGGTAGGTGGCTCTGAAGGCCGACAGCGCCGCCTGATACGTGTCCTTCGACACCAGATTCAGGTCGCTGTGCTGGCCACCGGCAATTTCTACCCATTGCTTGGGTGGGTTGGCGGCTTCAAACAACTGCTTGCCCAAGCTCAGTGGAATGGTGCTGTCCTGGTCACCGTGCAGCATCAGCAAGGGCGCCCGCACCTGGCTTATTTTTTCAATTGAGGCAAAGCGTTCATGAATCAGCAGGGACAGCACGCGAGGCCAAAAACCGGCTTGGGTTGCCACATCTGCAAAGCTGGTAAATGCAGACTCCAGGATCAGACCACCGAAGTCTGAAGGTGCTTGCAGGTGGCTGGCCAGGTCAACAGCCGCGCCGGTGCCCATGGAGTGGCCGTAAATCACGCGTTGGCCAGCGCGCGGCTCCAGTCGCATCAACTCAGCCCATGCCAGCTGGGCATCCTGCAGAATAGTTTCCTCCGACGGGACCAGGCGGGTGCTTTGGCCCCAGCCTCGATAGTCGACCGCCAGTACCGAAAAGCCGGCG
>JAIFMR010000012.1 GCA_020048255.1 Rhodoferax sp.
TTGATGCTGCGCGGATTCCGCGTAGGAAGCCTTGATGAAGCGCATGCACATCAAGATCACAGACATCTGGGTCATAGATTGCGCCGAGAAGTTTTTCACTTCTTAGTACGGGCACATGGGAAAGTGCCTCACCTTTGTTCATTCGAATGACCTGTGGCGTTTGTTCTTTCATGGACGCCCACTCGGTTTCAAGAAGTGTTTCTTGATCCAGATCAGCCACCATGAGCAGACCGCGCTGGGAGATCAGTGGAAAATTGGTGAACCCTTCGGGGGGGGAATGGAAGAAATCTCGACTTGCACGGGTAAGCGTCCTGACGGTTGGAGGCCCATACCTTTCAGAAAAAACGGCAGCCGATCTGCCAGTCGCGTGATATCCCGGCTGGGATTCCCGTTCGAGAAGTGCCGTATGCCCCAAGCCTGCCAGCCAGTAAGCAGCTGACGCGCCAGCGATACCCCCGCCAATCACAAGGAAGTCGACCTTCATGCGCGTACTCCACAATCAGAGTCCAGCCGCCCAACAAGTTCCCTTGCAAGCTTGGCCGCGACTATCGCAGTTATGCCGTTGACGTCCCGACCGGGGTGGTACTCGACGATGTCGGATCCGACAACCATCCCCGAGCACTCATTCAGAATATCCAAAATATCCCGCACTGACATGCCACCCGGCTCTTGATGGGCGACGCCAGGTGCAAATGCCGGATCCAGCGCATCCAGATCCACTGTGACGTACACAGGACCGTCGAAGACGGGAGCTTTCCACCGCTTGTGATCTCGCATTTCGTTGCAATGGACACCAAACCGACGGACCTGCGCGCACTGGTGTGGCGTAAGGGTTCTTATTCCAAACTGCCAGAGTGAGCTTGCGAAACCGTTCTCCAGAATTCTGGCAAACGGAGATGCATGTGACAACGGGTTATCTTGAAAGCAATCATATAAGTCTGGGTGAGCGTCGAAATGAAGAATCGAAACCGGCCCATGTACCTCAGACAATCCCGCCACAATCGGGTAGGTAACTGAATGGTCACCGCCAATGAACAAGGGCCGCTTTCCAGATCGGAATGCGGTTGCTGATATTTTCCGGATACGGTCAAACTCATCCTCTGACTCCAATTCCGCGCTTCCGAGATATTCAAAAATATCCGGCCCTGAAAGATCTTTTGCGTTTTCAGCGAATGGATTACCTTCATCACGAAGCAATTCTCTTGCTATGCGAAATGGTGCATCCGATTCAGCCCGCAAATGGCTTGAGTTTTTGCTGGTTGGCAAACCAATGGCAACCACAGCGGCTGACGACGCATGAATGCGATCAATCAACTCATTGGTACTTTGAAGCTTAGAGTGTTCCGAGAACATGCCAATACCCAGCTGCAAGGACAATCCATGCGGTAAACACTGTTTGAACCAATGCATAGAAACTTGTGCGGAGCGTCAACGCCTGTGATCTCCAGGCACTAAAGCAATTCCATACCAAGCCAAGCACGGCGATTTGCAAACCAAAACGCCACAAAGAGACCACCCACCCCAAATCGAACTCTCGTTGAAATGTCGGTGCGCCAGCCAATTCGATCATTAGAAATGCCAAAAAAACGAAGCCGGCACAGTAGGATACCGATTGGTGCAAAAAAGAGGCCACCCACTGTGAACAACGGAACTTCATAGCCTGCTAGACGTCGATTGGGAAGCAGTGTGTGTGGTCCCATAACGGTAAGACCGTCCACCTCAGAGAATCCGATGGTTCTCGTCAGCGGCCCGGCCGGACCATCAAGAGAAAAAAGATTTGATTTCACTTCTTTGTATGGCCCCTCTCCGTCCACCATCATCAACCCGCTTTCGTTGACATTGACTTCGCTGGGACTAAGCAAAAGAGCAGTAGCAATCCTGGGCAGCAGCGCTTCATTGTCTTCCGCACGCATGTATGCGTAATGTCCAGTCCACCTTCTAGCTGAGGAAGTTGGCTTTGAGTGCGTCAAAGTTTCACTGGTTAAATTGCTTGTTTGGGATGTTGTCGTCTGAAATTGTTGTTCGGCGAGGTACGGCAGTTCAAAGAGCATGAAGTCTGTTGGGTTGATCGGACCTGGGCCTGGTGGGTCGGAAATGTATTCTGCCAATCCCGGTATCGTCATTTCAGGAATAGGACGATTCAAGTTCATGACCGCAAACATCGCCATCTTCTGGCGTGGCATCACCATGTACACCGCATTGAACCCGCGAATGGTTCCTCCGTGACCATAGCTTTTTTCGTATTGGCCACCTAACGCATATAGGCCCAAACCAACACCGGGTAATCCTTCGGTCAATGTGAAATTGGTGGTATCAGTAAATGTACGAAACATCTCTTCTGAAAGGAGTCGACCGTTCGCATGCTGCCCTTCATTAAGCATACAACGCAAAAAATATCCCATGTCCGCTGCAGTCGAACTCATTTCGCCTGCGCCTTGCCATCCGTGTCGTAGGTAAATCTGAGGCTTCAGTTGTGGCTTTCCATCTACTCCAACTTCAAATGCTTGCGCTGTGCTTTCGGCAGAAGCTGGTAGACCGACCTGTGTTTGCGACATGCCAAGCGGCTTTAAAACGCGCTGCTCAATAGACTGCGCGTATGGCCGTCCGTCAACTGACTCAACTAGGTGGCCCAGCAATCCATAAGCCATGTTGTCGTAGACAGAGATCTTTCCAGGTGTCCTCATCTGTCGAATATCACGTTGAAGCCTGTCATTGCTGGCATTTCTGGCTTCTTCAGAACTATTCTTTCCGACGGTTGATATATCGCCATCAAACCCGCCCCGATGCCCAAGCAAGTCTCTGACTTTCGTAGACAACTTATTTGCTGAAACTTTGATGCCTTTTAGGTGAACGTTGACGTCATCATCAAGACTAATTTTCTTCTCTTCAACGAGTTGAAGCACAGCAATTGCTGTGAATGTTTTGGAGATGGAGCCAATTCTGAAAACCGTGTGCTCTGCATCAACGGCCTTTGCATCGTTCAGACCTACCTTCCCCCAAGCTTTTAAGATCATGGTGCCGTCAGAGCGTACGATCACAGCCGATGCACCTGGTGGCCCCCCATTGCCAACCCTTCCACCAATGACGCTGTCGAGCCACTGTGCATCCGCCTCAGTGGCAAATGACCCCAAGGAAATGGCGAGTAGAAAAAATGCCACGGTCAAGCGCACAATTTTCTTATGTGAATTTAACATGCAACGTAGTCCAAGTTTCAAAAATGTAGTTCGTTCGTCGGCTATGAGTCCACGTAAATAAACTGGATCATCTCTTATGTGGATTTTTTTGATTGGTGATGCAAGCCCGCCTTCGCAAAGTCGAACTTGCATATGCGACCATTTAATTGTCAGAGGCTTGCGCGCAACTCCAGTCCAATCATGCGAGGTGGATTAACTGACTGATAGGTTGTTCCCAAAGCAGAGATGGCGTATGTCGACACACGATAGGTCTCGTTGGTGGCATTCTTAACCCAAAAGATGACCGAGTACCTGTGGCTAGGGTCACGAAGTCCTGCAGACAGATTCAAGAGCGTACTTGCGGGTTGTGTAAATTCGGGGTCGTTGTCAGGTTGCTGGTAGCTCATATCCCTGTAGCGGGCGTCTGCACGTGCAAACCAACTCCACTCATTGCTCATTTGGTGGTCATACTGCACACTGATTGACCCGGTAATTCGTGGGGCATCGGTCAAACGGTTTCCGTCATAACCGGGATAGCTTGCATACTTTGCTTCTTGATATCCGAAAGTGGCACCAAGTAACCAGCTACGTGTCGGACGGGCAGTGAAGTCAACTTCAAACCCGTCTATCTTTGCCTTTGCAGCGTTGGATACGATTTGATGAACACCATTGAAGAATTGCTCCTGCTTGTTGTTGTAGTCCATCGTAAAAGCGGCTGCATTCAATCGAACCTTTCCACCGGCCAAGATAGATTTGATCCCCAATTCATAACTGGTCACCGACTCGGGCTCAAAACTAAGATCTCCGGGGTTTGAACTCGAGGCACTAGTGGTTGTGAAGCCACCAGCTTTGAATCCTTTGGAGACTTTTACGTAACTGTTTACGTCCTTGCTCAACTTGTACCCCAACCCCAAATCCCCGGACCATTGCGAATCGCTTCTCGTGGCCGATATGGGGGTTACAGGTGCTGCGAGCCCAATTCCATCAATCAAACTGTACGGGTTGGTCAGTCTTTGCTCATATAGAATGTCTTTGTCTTCTTTGGTATATCGAACACCACCATTGAAATCAATGGTATTGCTCAACTTGTACTTCCCGGATAAGAACAGTGCTGAACTTTTTGTCTTTAGATCAGCATAGGTATCAGCTTTTTCCTGGTAGCCAGGGATTGGTCCGATTCCGATGGCGTCAGGCAGTCCCTCATCAAGAGTGAGCGTATCGGTTCCGCTCTGCTTTTGCTTGAACAGGTATATCCCAGCTAACCAGTTATAACGATCTGTCGTGTTGGCCACCCGAAACTCTTGACTTACCTGCGTTTGGTTTTCTTTTCTTCCTACCTGAAGTATCGGCAGGATGGTGTAGTCCTGGTCATTGTTACCTTCCCAATCGACGCTCCGGTGAGCGGTAATGGAGGTGAAATCCAGTCCATTCCAATTCCAATCTGCTTTAAGGGAAATGCCTTGTATTGTTCTGCGCAAGTAGTCATTTCCATTGGTCGCGATTGATCGGTCTTCGCCATTGGAGTCAACTGCAGCGAGCGCTCCTGAGCGGATGTCATAGTAGTTCTCTACTGCGTTGTCTTCGCTGTGGTCGGCACTCAGGAGCCAGGACACGGTAGCTGCTGTTCCTCCAGAGAGTTGTGCTCGAACTCCTTTGAAGTTCTCACTCATCAGCTCGGCTGCAGCCGGATTTCTGTTTTCAACCCATCCATTTTTGTCTTTGCTAGTGAACGAAATTTTCGCCGCCATGCCACCTCCCACGCCGCCTGTCAAGTAACCGCGAACTTGCTGCAGATTGTTTGTTCCGGTGGTGTAGTCAATTGCCCCCGCAAACTCCTGCGATGGTTTGGAGGTCACGATGTTGACCAGTCCACCGATTGTATTTTTGCCAAAAAGCGTACCTTGGGGGCCACGGAGGACTTCCACGCGTTCAATGTCGATCAATTGCGTGCTGAATGCAGAGGGACGTCCGAGAAACACGTCATCAATTGCGACGCCCACGCCGGACTCCATGCCGA
>JAIFMR010000096.1 GCA_020048255.1 Rhodoferax sp.
GGCATTGTCGAGGTGAAACAGCGGCACGTACACATTCTTGACACTGAAGCATTGCAACAAATTGTCAATCCGAAGTAAGTCACAAACCAGTAGTGACCTTGGCCGAGAAAAACCAGATCCGCCAGATAACTCTATTTAGGAATCGGTACAACACCTGTTGCCGCGTGATTTCGCGCTTGAAGCGCCGGAGCCCCACCACCCTGTAGCGAGGCCTGACCTTGTTTTTGGCCTCTTTCGAGAATTTGACGATAGGTCTCGTCGGTAACTATTTCATTTGGACTCGACATAGCAAGATACAAAGTGACAAAGCCGGCCACAACCACAATCGCCGGACCAGAAATAATGAGCCATACATGGCCGAACTGCCACCAAGCTTTGGAGTCTTTCACGGGACTGTCTTTCATTGAAACCTCTTAGTGATAGTGCGCTGAACAAACAAGGATCAACAGCTATTTCGCAAAAAAAATTGGGTGATCCGAGGGACCACCCAATCACATGCGGACCATTTTCAAATTTATGACATTTAACTCAACCTGACAACTGCTCAGGACTTGTTTGACAAGCTCCAGATGTAGGATGTCAATACATGGATCTGTGCTTCTGTCAACTTGGCAGCCTGAGCTGGCATCACATTCGCTTTGCCGTTGTTGATCATTTCAATAATTGCTTTTTCACCAAACCCGTGCAACCAGATGTTGTCGGTCAAGTTAGCAGCACCAACCGCTTGCATTCCCTTGCCGTCCGCACCGTGGCAAGCTGCACACACTGCAAACTTTTCCTTACCCAGCGCAGCACGAGCTGAATCATGCGGGCTACCCGATAAACTCAAAACGTACTGTGCGACATTTTTAACATCGTCAGCAGTGCCCACTGCAGCGGCCATCGGAGGCATATTGCCGACGCGACCCAAATTGAGCGTCTCCTTGATTTTTTCTGGTGTACCCCCGTGCAACCAATCACCATCTGTCAAGTTTGGAAAGCCTTTGTTCCCGTGGGCATCCGATGCATGACACTGTGCACAATTGTTGCTATACAAACGCTCGCCAATGGCCATCGCCTTGACATCTTTGGCGACATCTTCGGGCTTCATACCTGAAAATTTGGCGTAGATAGGCGCCGTTTCTGCATTGCCCTTATCTACCTCAGCCTGGTGCAAGCCCCGAGATGTCCAACCGAACTTGCCAGGATAGCTACCCAAGCCAGGATACAAGGCCAGATAGCCAAAGGCGAAAACAATGGTAATCACGAAAAGATAGCTCCACCACCTTGGTAGCGGATTATTCATCTCCCGCAGGTCGCCATCCCAAACGTGACCCGTGGTGTTATCACTGGCAGTCATGGCTTTGGCTTTACCAGACAAAACCAACAGTACCAAACAGGCGATGATGCTGACAACGACTATGACGGAGACATACATTTCCCAAAAGCCGCTAGTGAAATCACTCATTTTTTTTCCTTATCAGTATGTGAATCAGTCTTGCTTGAAAGGCAGCTGAGCTGCCTCATCAAAAGCGGCTGAATTTTTGCGGGAGTAGGCCCAAACGATTATTCCGATAAAGGTCACCAAGCTCAAAACAGTGACCAAAGAGCGCCCAGCGTTTAAATCAAATTCCATGTTAAACCCTGTTATTTGACGAGAGTGCCCAAGCCTTGGAGGTAGGCCACCATGGCATCCATTTCAGTTTTACCTTTGACTGCCTCAGTTGCACCAGCGATGTCAGCATCCGTGTAGGGAACACCCACTTTGCGCAATGCAGCCATGTGGCTGGGGAGACTTGCCCCGTCAACTGCAGCTGTCATCAACCAAGGATAGGCCGGCATGATCGACTCTGGAACCAAGTCACGAGGATTATTCAAGTGCGTGATTTGCCACTGATCGCTGTATTTACCGCCAATTCGGTGTAGATCTGGACCTGTTCGTTTACTGCCCCATTGAAAGGGATGATCGTAAACAAATTCACCAGCCATCGAGTAGTGGCCATACCGCAGGGTTTCAGCGCGGAAGGGACGAATCATTTGTGAGTGGCAGTTATAGCAACCTTCACGCTGATAAATATCCCGACCCGCCAACTCCAGCGCTGGGTAAGGCTTCAGACCAGCCACAGGCTGAGTGGTAGATTTTTGAAAAAACAAGGGAACAATTTCAAGCAATCCACCAACGGACAGCACGAGCAAAATCAAAACGATCATCAGCCCGTTGTTAGTTTCGATGGAGCTGTGAGAAAAGCCACCACTAGAGTTTGAATTAGACATAGTTATTGGTCCTCAGGCGTGTGCAGGAACTGCGGGGATGTTGACAGTGACCGACCTACCGCTAGTAGCCGTCATGATTGTGTTCCAGAGCATTACAACCATGCCTGTTAAGTACAACAAGCCACCCACCAAGCGAAGAACATAAAACGGATAGCTTGCTTTAACGGACTCAACAAAGGTGTAAGTCAAAGTGCCGTCCGCATTGATGGATCTCCACATCAAACCTTGCATCACGCCGGCAATCCAGAGCGCCGCAATATACAAAACGATACCGATGGTTGCGGTGTAGAAGTGAAATTCAATCGCTCTTACGCTGTGCATTTGTTTCTGACCGAACAGGCGAGGGATCAAATAGTACAAAGAACCCATGGTCACCAAACCGACCCAACCCAAAGCACCAGAGTGCACATGACCAACAGTCCAATCTGTGTAATGAGACAGCGCATTCACAGTTTTGATCGACATCATTGGACCTTCGAAGGTCGACATGCCGTAAAAAGACAGAGACACGATCAAGAAACGCAGAATTGGATCATCACGCAGTTTGTGCCATGCACCAGACAAAGTCATGATGCCATTGATCATGCCACCCCAGCTAGGCGCCAACAGAATCAGAGAGAACACCATACCAACAGACTGCGTCCAATCAGGCAAGGCTGTGAAATGCAGATGGTGAGGACCCGCCCACATATAAGTGAAAATCAGCGCCCAGAAGTGAACAATCGACAAACGATAAGAATAGACCGGACGCTCGGCCTGTTTCGGGATGAAGTAGTACATCATCCCCAGGAAGCCCGCTGTCAGGAAAAATCCAACAGCATTGTGACCATACCACCACTGCACCATGGCATCCTGCACACCTGCGTATGCAGAATACGACTTCATACTATCCAAGCCGACCGGCATCGCAGCGCTGTTAACTAAATGCAGCAGGGCGACAGCCAAAATAAATGCACCGAAAAACCAATTTGCCACGTAAATGTGCTTAACTTTACGGGTACCCACCGTACCAAAAAACACGATCGCATAGGAAACCCAAACCAGCGTAATCAGGATGTCAATAGGCCACTCTAGCTCAGCATACTCTTTAGCTGAGGTGTAACCAAGTGGCAACGACAAGGCTGCAGCAACGATGACCACTTGCCAACCCCAAAAAGTAAACGCAGCCAGCTTTTCGGCGAACAGACGCACCTGACAAGTGCGCTGAACCACGTAATACGATGTCGCAAACAGACCACAACCACCAAATGCGAAAATCACTGCATTGGTGTGCAGCGGACGCAATCGACCGAAGGATAAAAACGAAATACCCAAGTTGAGCTCTGGCCAGGCCAACTGGGCGGCGATGATCACGCCAACCAGCATACCGACCACACCCCAAACAACGGTCATGATGGCAAACTGCCTAACGACTTTGTCGCTATACGTAGTAGCCTGCGAATTTAAAAATGCCATGTTCACCTCTTCTCAGTTTATTCCATCGGATTTTGAACGATCCGACCCACAACCGATTTGACCCAAATCAAATCGTTCCCAAAAATCTTATCAATCCTTAAGAATTCGCGAGCCCTCCTGATCGATGTCGTCGAATTGTCCTCGATGAATCGCCCACCAGACGCCACCGATGATAAAGAAAACTAACACCACGGAAAGTGGCACCAGCAAATAGAGAATATCCATCAGAGCAACCCTTCATCACTTCCTTGGCGAGACAAGCGCAAGGCGTTGAGCACGACCAGCAAAGAGCTGCTGGCCATACCGATACCGGCAAGCCACGCAGGCAACATGCCAAGCACCGCCAGCGGCACACAAACTGAGTTGTAAATGGCCGCCCACCATAGATTTTGCCTGACCACCGCCATGGTCCGCTTTGCCAAACCAATCGCTTGTGCCACATCCATCAGACGACTCCCTGAGACCAAAAAGTCAGCCTGCGCCTGCGCCAACGGAACCGCTTGACCGAAGGCAAAAGAAACATGTGCGCCAGCTAAAACCGGACCATCATTCAGGCCATCCCCGACCACGGCGACCTTGCGACCCCGCAACTGCGCATCACGCAAAAAATCCAGCTTATCCTGCGGCGAGCACTGCCCTTGGACCGCCGAAATACCCACCAAACGAGCCACACGCTGTGCCGCCTCACGGGCATCACCAGACAACAAATGAACATCCAGTCCACTTTCTTTCAATACGGCGACAGTGGCAGTTGCATCCGGACGAACATCTTCTTGAAGCTCAAAAGTGGCCAGCCAATGATCATCGAGGCTTAAGAAAACCAGTGACCCGCTGGTCTCGTCCCGCTCGACTCCGCAATACTCAGCAGAACCCAAGCGCAATTCAGCAGCGCCCTGATCGCGGCCCTCAAGAATAATCTTTGCTTGCAAACCTTGACCTGGCGTTTCAAACACATCCGAAACCACACACTGATCCATCAAGCCAGTTTGACTCGCTGCATGCACCAAAGCTCGGGATGCTGGATGAAGCGAGTGCTGAGCAACCGCGGCCGCCATCGCCAGAGCGTGCTGCGGGTCAATGCCATCACGAACCGAGGTTTCTCCCAGAACCATCGCGTCGCGTGTCAGTGTGCCCGTTTTGTCAAACATGACGGTGTCGATGGCAGCCAGCGCCTCGAAGGCATCCAATCGCCTCACCAAAACGCCCTTTTGGGCCAAGGCTCCCGCAGCAGACAACATGGCCGCAGGCGTTGCCAGCGACAAGGCACAGGGACAAGTCACCACCAAAACAGAAACAGCGACCATCAAAGCCCGCTCGGGGTCGGTGCTCCACCAATACGCACAAGACAAGCCAGCGGCAATCAGCACACCAATTAAAAACGGCTTGGCAATAGTGTCCGCCAGTTTGGCCAAATGCGGCTTGGATGTAGATGCACTTTCCATCAAGCTGACAATCTGGGCAAAACGTGTTTGTTCACCCAATCGCTCAACCCGAACCAACACCGCTGCGCTCAGGTTATGACTGCCTGAAATCACTTCTTCCCCCGTATGCCGCACCACTGGCCGAGATTCTCCGGTCAACAAAGCTTCATCGACTGAAGTCTGTCCTCGCACCACTACGCCATCTGCTGGAAACACTTCGCCAGGCAAGACGCGGATCACGTCTGCCGCCTGCAGCCTTCGGACCGATACACGCTCAAACTGACCATCGGCCTTTTGTCTGGCGATGCTGTCTGGCAATCGATTCATCAAGGCCTCCAGCGCACCGGCGGTGCGGTCACGCAGCCGCAATTCAAACCAGCGACCACCCAGCAGAAAAAAAACAAACATCGTCAGCGAATCAAAATAAACCTCACGGCCAAACACGCCAGCCGGATCAAATGTGCCAGCTGTACTCACTACAAACGTGATGAGCATGCCCAAAGCCACTGGCAAGTCCATGCTGATTCGTCGATGCACGATGTCTCGCCAGGCACTGCTAAAAAATGGACCACATGAAAAAAAGATCACAGGAAGTGTCAGAACCCAGGATGCCCAGCGCAACAGTTGCTCCATTTCCATGGTCAGATCACCGGGCTTGGCGACATACGCTGGGTAGGCGTACATCATTACCTGCATCATGCACAGGCCAGCCACCATCATTCGCCAAAGGGCCTTGCGTGACTCAGCCTGGCGCCGCGCCCGCGCAAAGGCGTCATTTGCCGGAACCGCCCTGTAGCCTGACTCGCGTACCGCTTGCATCCAGCGCGAAGGGGCTACCGAAGAGGACTCCCAGACCACGCGCGCACGCTGACTCCCCGCACTCACCTCTGCAGAAACAACACCAGGCACACTTTTGAGGGCATCTTCAACAGTCAGCGAGCAGGCCGCACAGTACATGCCCTCAATCATCACGTTGGACTCCCAACACCCGTGGCCGGCAGCATCTGGCCGACTGAACGCTGACCACTCCCGCTCATCATCGAGCAATTGCAGCACTTCAAGAGAATCTTCCTGAAGTTGCACCGGAGGTTCGGACACACCAGGGTCTCCAGAATCGGAATGAGCAACAAGAGGACTGGATTGAGACATGGGCCCGAGAGTAACGTTCTGCCAAAACAAAATACCTGATCTAAATCAAGACGCACCCAAAGTATAAAGTTATGCTGAAACTTCAAACTTAAAGGAGAACATCATGTACGAAAAGATACTTGTTGCAACAGACGGCTCCAACCTGTCAAAAAAAGCCATCAGCGCAGCCATTTCACTGGCCGCCTTGACCGGCGCAAGCCTGGTCGCCATCAAGGTTGTTCCCCGTTATCCACAAAGCTACTTTGAGGGAGGACTGGCCCTGCAAGCAGCAGAAGTTGGACGTATTGAAAAGCAATGGGCCGAGGAAGGACAAGCTGTCGTCGACGAGGTCAAAAAAACGGCTGAATTGCAAGGCGTCAAAACCCGAGCCCTCACCATCAAATCAGACATCGTCTCGGACGCCATCATTGCCGCTGCCAAAAAGCACAAATGCGATCTGATCGTGATGGCCTCACATGGCCGCAAAGGCGTTAAGCGATTGCTGTTGGGTAGCGAAACCCAACAAGTCCTGACCCATTCTCACATCCCGGTGCTGGTTCTGAGATAAATCCGGCTCTAGCCCTTAGCTGTCAAGGGAATTTAGCTATTATTTTTGCGAACAGGGTTCACGCATCGTCCGTAAAACGATGCCGAATTTCCAAAACGTCTGCCCATTTGGACAAAAATATCTCGACACACTGCGGGTCAAAGTGAGTGCCTGCGCCAGCCTTGATATGTTCAGTGGCCTGCTCGAGCGACCAGGCTTTTTTGTACGGTCGCTCGGAAGTCAGGGCATCAAAAACATCGGCAACAGCCACAATGCGGCTAAATATGGGTATGGCATCTCCCACCAAGCCTTGCGGATAACCGGACCCATCAAACTTTTCATGATGTCCCAACGCAATATCTGCTCCCGCTTGCAGCACTCTGGATGAGCTGCCTTTGAGAATTTCATAGCCAAAAACCGCGTGCTGTTTCATGAACTCAAACTCTTCCGGCGTCAAACGACCCGGCTTGAGCAAGATATTGTCAGCAATACCTACCTTACCAATGTCATGCATTGGCGCCGCTTCCAAAAGCAGTTCCTGTTCTGCCTTTGGCAAACCCAAACCAGTAGCAATCAATTCAGAGTAATGTGCCATGCGCAAAATGTGTGCGCCGGTTTCCGGGTCACGGTATTCAGCAGCCTTGGACAACCGAATCACCGTCTCACGTTCGCGCTGCACGATCTCAAAAGTAGCCTTACGCACTTCTTCGGCCAACCAAGCCGCCCGATCAGCCAAGGACTTGCGGCTCGCTCCCAACTGAAGCATGTTGTTGGCCCGCGCCATGAATTCAATTTTGTCAACCGGTTTGGTTAAAAAGTCTGTGGCACCGGCATCCAAGGCGCGATAACGCACCTGCTTCTGGTCATTGGCCGTGATCATCAACACCGGAATATCTTCCTTACCCGGTGTGGCCCTGAACTGATGAATGAACTCCATGCCGTTGAGCTCGGGCATCATGTAATCAACGATGACCAGATCTGCATCGTTCTCCTTGGCCCACGCCAAACCCTGCAAAGCATTGGAAAACTTGATGGCTTCGCTGTTGCCCATGCGTTTGATCAACGCCTCGAACAGGATCAAATTGATCTCTGCATCATCAACAATTAACACCCGGTACGTCATAGTGAGTAACTTCTTAAATCAATCCGACAACCACTTGCACACCCTTACAGCAACAATCGATCGCCGGTTTCACTGTATCACTCAGGCGCTCCTGCTTTTCAACGCACCCAACAAATATTCCATCTGAATTCCAAGGGCGGCCACTTTAGCAGCGAGGTCTGCCGCCACCGGATCCAAAGTTCCCTCAGAACACGCTACGGCCAGCCGCTCCAGCTCTGCGGCCATGTTGACCGCGGGACGGGCGCCAAACATGCCCAACGTGCCTTTGAGGGCATGGGCTATGTGCATGATCGCAACAAAGTCACCATCGATCAAGGCAGATGCCATTTTGGTAGCGTCAACAGGCCATTGCGCGGTAAAAATATCACTGATGATGTCGACAATATCTTGATCTGCGCTTCTGATCGCATCCGCATAATCGAACGCGATGTTTCGCCCTGCGTCACCAGAGACCTCGTCTCTCGCCACTTGCTCCAACGCTGCTTCCTGTCCTGAAATCAATCCCTGGGTCACATGCGCCAGCACCCGGTGCAATTCAGCCTTGGCGAGTGGTTTGGAGAGATAGTCATCCATGCCCGCTTCCAGGCAACGCTCCCGATCTGCTGGCATCACATTGGCTGTCATGGCAACAATTGGGGTGCGTGGGCGACGTTCCGTGGCACGAAAACGGCGGGTGGCTTCAAGACCATCTAGAACCGGCATCATCATGTCCATAAACACCAAATCAAACCGGCGCTGCGCAAGAATATCCAACGCCAATTGCCCGTCCTGAGTTGTCGTCACCCGGTGACCCAAACGCTGGAGCAAGGCGGTCGCCAGCTTTTGATTCACCAGATTGTCTTCAACCAACAGAATAGCCAATGAAGGTCCTTCAGAGGCCATTTCTGACGAATTCTCAGCGCCGTCATCGCCGCGCAGCTCATCATGCAATGCTGCAACGGCCTGAATTTCCATCAACACTGAAAAGTCAAACTGACTGCCCCGACCCAGTTCACTCTGAACCGAAATCTGCCCGCCCATCGCATCCACCAAACGCGACGAAATCGACAGCCCCAAACCGGTGCCGCCAAAGCGCCGTGTGATGCTGCTGTCTTCCTGGGAAAACGCTTCAAAAATCGTATGCAACTTAGACTCGGGGATGCCAATACCCGTGTCCTTGACGGAAAAGACAAAGGACCGTTGCCGATCAGTGCCAAGCTCTGAACTGATTCGCAAAACAACACCGCCCTGATCGGTGAATTTGATGGCATTACCTATCAAATTCGTTAAGATCTGGCGCAAACGCCCCGGGTCACCCAGCACGGTCAGCGGCACGGTAGCGTCGATATCGAAGTTCAGTTCGATGCCCTTCGCCTGAGCGCGCAGCGACAAAGCCTTGAGTGTTTCGCTGACCATCTGACCCAGGTGAAAGGGAATTTTTTCAATCTGCAGTTTGCCCGCTTCAATTTTCGAGAAATCGAGAATGTCGTTGATCACCTTCAGCAAGGCGTCGGAGGACGATTTGACAATCTCCAAGTACTCTCGCTGCTCGGCAGTCAGGTCCGTGTCCAGCGCCAGCTCGGTCATCCCGATGACACCATTCATGGGCGTGCGAATTTCGTGGCTCATATTGGCCAGAAAATCCGATTTAGCCCGGTTGGCCACTTCAGCAACCTCTTTGGCCGTGCGCAATTCTTGCGAGGCCTGCTCGGCCAGGGAGATGTCCGCCAGGTAGCCATTCCACACCATGCCGCCATCAGCTACCTTCTTTGGCATCGACTCACCGTGCGCCCAAATCAGCGCCCCAGTTTGTTTGTGATACATCCGAAAGTCTGCCGACATGCGCTCGCCACTGCGTGCTGAGTTCATGAACGCCTGAACAAAATGCTCTTGATCTTGTGGATGGATTTGCTGGAAAAACTCATCGGGATCGGCCATCACATCGGCAGGGGACAAGCCGCAAATCGGCTCAACCACCGGGCTGCAAAACGGAAAACTCTGTCGACCATCGGCCCACAAACGGTACTGGAAGACCACCACCGGGATGCTTTCAGTGACCTCACGCAGGCGCTGACCCGCTTCTTTGAGTTGCGTCACATCTTGCCAAATGCCAGTGAACACCGTGTCACCATTGGCCGCCGGTAGAGGATCAGGACGAATCTCCGAGCGTATCCACCGAAAACTGCCATCAGGCATGCAGATCTGGTAGTCACTTTGCCAGCCCTCACGCTTAGCACCTGCTGCCATCACTTCAGAGAAACAACGTTCACGGTCGGATGCCACGATTTGATCAAAGGCCAAACGGCCGTTGGCCATGAGTGACTCCCGATCCAGCCCACGAATGTCTGCCAAACGTTCACTCAAAAAGGTGTACTGAATGGTGCCGCCACCCACCACACACTGAAAAACCACGCCAGGTACCGCATTGGTGATACGCCGCAAGCGCTCTTCCGCCTGTGTCATGGCCGACTGCATATGCTTGCGCGCAGTGATATCCGTCCGAATAGCAATGAACTGCTGCGGCTCACCCCGATCGTCAAGCATGGGGACAATGGTCGCCTGAACCCAATACAGTTCCCGGGATTTGGCGCGGTTACAAATCTCACCATGCCAGACTTGGCCCGACAAAATGGTTTGCCACAGGTCGCTGAAAAACGCGGCAGAGTGCACACCTGAATTGATCAGACGATGGTTGTACCCCAACAGTTCATCTAGGGTGTAGCCGCTGATTTGACAAAATTTCTCATTGGCATAAATGATGTTGCCTGGCAGGTCTGTGATGCTGACAATGGCGTGTTGATCCAGTGCAAACTTTTGTTTGGCCAAGTCAGACAAGGCGGATTGCAGCTCGCGTTGGCTGGCTTCACGCTGCATCACCAGTTCAGACATCAGCTTGGAAAGCGACTCCAAGCTATCCTCACGCAAGGCGGGAGACTCCGGGTGCATTTCACGCATCAAGCCATTGGCGGTTTCACGCAGGGAATCCATAGCGCGTGTTCGGCTGTTGAGCTCTTGGCGCAGACGGTCGTTCGCATGGGACAACTCGACGGAGCTCAGCTGCAAACTGCGCGTTTTCAGGTCAAGATCACGGTCGTTTTGTTCGTAGGTTTCGTCTATCCGAGACAAAAATACCTCAATTCCTGCCAGGAACCGGGTTGTGGCCTCTGCCATGCCGGACGACTTTGCCCATAGCGCCACATCGGCCAACACCGTGGGCAACTGCCCTTCTTCAACACCCAGCAAACGCCGGGTCTGGCGGGTCAGTAATTTGTGCATGGCCAAAAATACATATCAGGTGACCAAGGCAACTTCTGTCAAATAAGTGATCGTCATGGTTTGATTGTGCAGCTTGCAGGCCATTTCTCCGGCAAAGGGGCTGATCTCTCCATAAGAGTAAAAGCCGGCCAGCGCCGTATTTTGCCGAAAGACATCGGACACCGCCTCGACCTCTTCCTCGACCCGCCCGCCCATCACCAACTTGCGGCCTACACAACTGACCAGCAACGCCAACCCCGGCCCAGGTTGCGCCAGCGCCAGCACGGCCGCTTGAGCTGCTGCTTGTGCACCATCCACCAGCGCATCGGTGCTGGCATGCATCAACCTCACATAGCCATCGGGGTCCATGTCTCCCGCTAGCGTCAGGCTGCCCTGCGCTTCGTCGACCGCCAAAATGGTGCGAATCAAACCCACTTCAGCGTGGTCTTTCCCCAACATGGCCAATGGAAACAACAAACCCGAGGCCGGCAGGCCTTTGGCGTGTTCGCCCAAATAACGTTTATAGACCTCCAGGGCAGGCTCACCATCCAGCTCAAACAACAGATTGTTAGAACAGCGAGTGACCTTGCGCGCCGGGCCAAAGGGCTCCCACCCCCCAAAGGAGCCGTGGCCCACTTGCAGGCCTTGACCATAAAGCCCCACACAGGCAATCCGGTCCGCATGCACACCGGCGTCATCCAATACAAAGGTCTCTTTGAAAGCGCCTGCATCACCCGCCAGGCCGCCAGTGATCAACACCTGCGAGCCCAATACATCGGCCATCCCGGCAATCATGGCACTGCCATTGATATTGACACCCTGGCCCATCACCCATACCGCTCGCAAATCCTGCGCAGGCAACTGCTGAGCCAGCCTTTGCCCCGCAGCGAACGAATCAGACATATCCGCCAGCGCGGTGCTGGCGGCCCGCATTGTGGTTGTGTCAAAACGCACTGCGGTCACGACACAATTTCCGTCACTGACGCCTTGATTGGAGATCTCACCGGCTGTGGTGCAGCCCAACCGAACGGTGCCAGCAAAGTCACCCGCCAGCGACGCTGACAAGGTTTTTAGCCATTCAGCTGAGCCAAACGCTAGCAGCAGCTTGGGTTGAAGGTCTCGCCACTGCTGAATGGCGCCAGGCAAATCCGCCGCTTGGTGCAGCGTAGATTGAACAACTTGCAATGCCGTCTCCTGATTTTTTAAGTGCCTTCAATGCTAGCGACTTTGTTTCGTGCTGTATTGGTCACGCAGAAGATTTTTTTGCACCTTGCCCATGGCGTTGCGCGGCAGCTCCGCCACCACAAAGCATTGCTTGGGCACTTTGTAATTGGCCACACTGGCTTTGAGTTTCGCCAAAATCACAGCGCCATCCAGTTGCGCACCCGCGCGCGGCACCACCACAGCCAGCCCGACTTCACCAAAATCGGCGTGTGGCACCCCCACCACCGCACTCTCGGCTACGCCTGGCAGGTCATTGATCAAACTTTCCAGCTCAGCCGGGTAGACGTTGTACCCCCCACTGATGATCAGGTCCTTGCTGCGACCCACAATCGTCACAAAGCCGTCTTTCTCCTGCTTGCCCACATCGCCCGTCTTGAAAAACCTGTCTGCCGTGAACTCCTGCGCGGTCTTCGCAGGCATGCGCCAATAGCCAGCAAACACATTGGAACCCTTGACTTGAATGTCGCCAATTTCTCCTGCGCGTACCGGCTGACCCTGCTCGTTCACCACGCGCAGATCCACACCCGACAAGGGCACTCCTACCGTGCCGCCACGACGCTCGCCGTGGTACGGGTTCGAGGTGAGCATGATGGTTTCGCTCATGCCGTAGCGCTCCAGAATGGTATGACCCGTGCGCGCCTGCCAAGCCTTGAAAGTATCCATTAGCAACGGAGCCGAGCCCGAAATGAACAAACGCATGTGGCTGGCCAACTCAGCGCCCAATCCCGGCTCTGCCAGCAAGCGCACATACAAGGTGGGCACCCCCATGAAGATGGTGGCCTCTGGCATTTTTTGCAGTACGAGCCTGGCATCAAATTTGGCGCACCAAATCATCTTGCTGCCATTGATCAGCGCACCATGCGTGGCCACAAACAGGCCGTGCACATGGAAGATCGGCAGCGCGTGAATCAGCACATCCCCGCCTTCTGCCGCACTGCGCCAACCCCAATAGGTCTGCAATACCTGGGCGTTGCTGATGAGGTTGCCATGTGTCAACATCGCTCCTTTGGAGCGACCGGTGGTGCCACTGGTGTAAATGATGACGGCCAAATCATCCGGTTGCCGAGCGGCCACTTGATGCTGGTCTGACGCGTGGGCAGCGCGGTCAAGCAGGCTGCCGGTTCGATCGTCATTGAGGGTGAACACCCAGGGGGTGCCCGCCTTGAACGCCAACTTGCTGACCCAACCAAAGTTAGCCCCAGTACAAACCACCACGGCGGGCTCGGCGTCGCCAATAAAGTAAG
>JAIFMR010000098.1 GCA_020048255.1 Rhodoferax sp.
GAATTTGAATACCACGTGGCGAACAAAACCTGCATGGTTCCAGCTTACGTTTGAGCGAGCCCCAGATGATTGAAATTGAACTCGACGGTCAAAAAGTAGGTGTCGCTGAAGGCAGCACGGTGATGCACGCTGCTGAGAAGTCAGGCACTTATATCCCGCATTTTTGTTACCACAAGAAGCTGAGCATCGCAGCCAGTTGCCGCATGTGCCTGGTGGACATCGAAAAGATGCCCAAACCGATGCCTGCCTGTGCCACGTCGGTGACGCAGGGTATGGTGGTGCGCACAAAAAGCGACAAGGCCATCAAGGCGCAGCAGTCGGTCATGGAGTTTTTACTGATCAACCACCCACTCGACTGCCCTATTTGTGACCAAGGCGGTGAGTGCCAATTGCAAGACCTGGCCGTTGGTTATGGTGGCTCGTCTTCAAGGTACGAGGAAGAGAAGCGAGTCGTTCAGGTCAAAGACGTTGGCCCCTTGATCTCGATGCAGGAAATGAGCCGCTGCATTCATTGCACGCGGTGTGTCAGATTTGGCCAGGAGATTGCAGGTGTGATGGAACTTGGCATGTCGCATCGAGGCGAGCATGCAGAAATTGAAACCTTTGACGGGCAAACAATTGATTCTGAGCTGTCCGGCAACATGATTGATATTTGTCCGGTCGGTGCCCTCACCAGCAAGCCATTTCGCTATAGCGCGCGCACTTGGGAACTGTCTCGTCGCAGGTCGGTGAGCCCGCACGATTCGACGGGTGCCAATTTGATTGTGCAAGTCAAGAACAACAAAGTCATGCGGGTGGTTCCCTTTGAAAATGAAGCCGTGAACGAATGCTGGATTGCTGACCGTGATCGCTTCTCGTACGAAGCACTCAATGGCGCAGATCGGCTCACAACGCCCATGATCAAACAAGGTGGCGAGTGGAAGAATGTCGATTGGAAGACGGCGCTGGAGTATGTCGCCAATGGCCTGCAGGGCATCAAGGCAGATCACGGTGCCAAGACGATCGGGGCGCTGGTCAGCCCACACAGCACGCTGGAGGAGTTGTATTTGGCAGGTGCACTGGTGCGTGGTTTGGGCAGTGAGAATGTCGATTTTCGCCTTCGTCATGCCGAGTTTGAATCTGCTCCTGCTGGTGCGCGGTATTTGGGCATGCCCATTTCTGCCTTGTCACATTTGCAGAGCGTGCTGGTCGTGGGCTCCAACCTTCGCAAAGATCATCCTTTGTTCGCACAACGGATTCGGCAGGCCGCGAAGATGGGCTGTGCGGTCAACGCCATCAGCGACCGCGCCATGAATTGGGCGATGCCTTTGGCTAATACCTGTATCGCACCAGCTTCAAGTTGGGTGCAATCACTTGCCGATATCGCGTTTACGGTAGCCATTGAAAAAGGCCTACCCGCCCCGCAGAACGGACAGGCAACTGAGTCTGCCAAGGTGATGGCGGCTGCTTTACTGTCTGGCGGGAGAAATGCTGTTTTGTTGGGTAATGCAGCGGCACATCACCCGCAGGCCAGCCACTTGCTGGCTCTTGCAACGTGGATTGGTGAGCAGACTGGCGCAACTGTCGGGTACCTGACCGAAGCTGCCAACACAGTCGGTGCCCCATTGGTGGGTGCCCTGCCAGGTCCGGGTGGTTTGAACGCGGGACAAATGTTATCTGGCGCTCTGAAGGCGGCCATTTTGCTCAACAACGAGCCAGTATTTGACTCGGCTACAGGTGCCAAGGCGCTTGAAACCATGGCGAGCTGTGAGATGGTCGTGACCCTGAGCCCGTTCAAAGCCAATATGGAGTTCAGCGACGTGTTGTTACCCATTGCACCTTTCACTGAGACACCGGGTACCTTTGTGAATGCAGAGGGCCGTATCCAGAGCTTCCATGCAGTCGTTCAACCACTCGGTGAAACTCGGCCAGCTTGGAAGGTTCTGCGAGCACTCGCGAATGTCATGAGTCTGCCGGGTTTTGAATTTGATTCGTCGCAAGAAGTATTGCGTCACTTGCATAGAGACCAAGCGGGTGTTGTCCCCGGTTTCGTGCCTGCCCATCGCCTGAGCAATGTCTGCGCCATGCCGTCTGGGAACCAAGTTACACAGGCCAAGCCCTGTGTGGCAAGTATCTATCAACTCGATGGTATTGTTCGCCGGGCTCCTGCGCTGCAGCTCACAGCAGATGCCAGAACAGCTGAGTTGCAGGAGGTTGCAGCATGATTGATGTTCTATTCTCTTTTGGACAGGGGCTGGTTGATGCACCATGGTGGGCTGGTCTGGCTTGGCCGACAATCTGGGCGCTCATCAAAGTGACTTTGGTATTAATGCTGGTGATGGGCGCAGTGACCTACGCAACGCTGTGGGAGCGTAAGCTGCTCGGATGGGTTCAGATTCGGTTAGGCCCCAATCGTGTCGGTCCGTGGGGTTTGTTACAGCCCATTGCTGACGCCTTGAAGTTGATGACTAAGGAAATCGTTCGACCTGCTGCATCTGACAAATTTCTTTTTTATCTCGGACCCGTCTTGACAGTTGCGCCCGCATTGGCGGCGTGGGCTGTGATTCCGTTTGGGCCTGAAATTGCTGTTGCTAACTTGAATGCAGGCTTGCTGTTTTTGATGGCCATTGCGTCGATGGAAGTTTACGGTGTCATCATTTCTGGTTGGTCGTCCAACTCCAAATACGCTTTCCTGGGAGCCTTGCGTGCTTCGGCCCAGATGGTCAGTTACGAAATTGCGATGGGTTTCTGCTTTTTGATCGTGCTGATGGTTTCGTCGAGTTTGAATTTGTCAGACATCGTTGCAGGACAAGGCCAGGGATATTTTGCCCAAATGGGATTGTCCTTCCTGTCTTGGAACTGGCTGCCATTGCTGCCTATTGTGGTGGTCTATTTCGTATCAGGTCTGGCTGAAACCAATCGGACGCCCTTTGACGTCATCGAAGGGGAGTCGGAAATTGTGGCTGGTCACATGGTGGAGTACTCTGGTATGTCGTGGGCCATGTTCCAGATGGCTGAATACGCCAACATCTGGTTGATATCCATTTTGGCCACCACGATGTTTTTCGGTGGCTGGTTGTCACCCATTGACAGTGCCCTCTTCAACTGGATTCCAGGTTGGATTTGGTTGGGCCTCAAGACTTTTTTCGTGATGACCATGTTCATTTGGGTTCGGGTGACCTTTCCCCGATTCAGGTATGACCAAATCATGCGTCTGGGTTGGAAGATATTTATTCCAGTGACACTCGTTTGGTTGGTGTTCATTGGTGTGTGGATGCAGACCCCATGGAACATTTGGAAGTAATTCGAGCTGTCTATGTCTACTCCAACTTTAAATTCTGCTGATCAAGCGGTTCAGGGTGCCTTCTCTTTGAAGGACTTCTTGTCTAGTTTCTTTCTGATTGAGCTACTCAAGGGGATGAGGCTCACCGGAAAGTATGCTTTTCGAAGCAAGATCACTCTGGAATACCCAGAAGAAAAAACGCCTCTGTCACCGAGGTTTCGAGGTTTGCATGCGCTGCGCCGTTACGAAGGTGGCGAAGAAAGGTGTATTGCCTGCAAGTTGTGTGAAGCCGTATGCCCTGCCATGGCCATCACCATCGAGTCCGAGGTTCGTGATGATGGTTCACGCCGTACGACCCGGTATGACATCGACTTGACTAAATGTATCTTTTGTGGTTTTTGCGAAGAGAGCTGTCCGGTGGACTCCATTGTGGAAACCAATATCCTGGAATACCACGGCGAAAAACGGGGTGACTTGTATTTCACCAAAGAGATGTTGTTGGCTATCGGTGACCGGTATGAATCAGAAATTGCAGCCAGTAAATTGGCGGATGCCAAATATCGTTGATCTGTCGTAAGAAAGTATCCGAACTATGAATGTCACGACTGGTCTGTTTTATGTTTTTTCGGTGATCCTGTTGTTTTCAGCGTTTCGTGTGATTACTGCGCGAAATCCTGTTCATGCAGTGTTGTTTCTTGTACTGACCTTTTTCCAGGCAGCAATGATCTGGATGTTATTGAAGGCGGAATTTTTATCACTGTCTTTGGTGCTGGTTTACGTTGGCGCTGTCATGGTGTTGTTTTTGTTTGTGGTGATGATGCTGGACGTCAACCTGGAAAATGCGCGTGCTGATTTTTGGAAACATTTCCCCTTGGCGGCGATTGTGGGGGTACTCATCATTTTGGAAATGTCAGCAGTTCTGATGGGCGGGTTCCGTGTTAGCGAGGAACCGCACGCGGCTGCCGCGGTAGGCAAAGCAGGGGTTGAGATTTCCAACACGCGTGAAGTTGGCAAGTTGTTGTACACCCGTTATCTCTACCCATTGGAGGTGGCTGCGGCCATTTTGTTGGTCGGCATGATTGCCGCTATTGCTCTGACGCTGCGCCATCGCAAAGACAGCCGGGCTATCGACCCAGGTGCACAGGTTCGGGTCAAGTCCAAAGACCGCATGACAGTGGTCAAAGTCGTAGCAACCAAGCCAGCCTTGCCTGTCGAGGCTTCTGATGCGGCCGCTGGGGAGAGCAAAGCATGACGTTAACACTAGGCCATTTCTTGTCGTTGGGTGCCATGTTGTTTGCACTCTCTGTGGTGGGTATCTTCCTGAATAGGAAAAACCTGATCGTGCTGATGATGGCGATCGAACTGATGCTGCTGGCTGTCAACACGAATTTTGTCGCATTCTCCTATTACCTGGGTGATTTGAACGGTCAGATCTTTGTGTTTTTCATACTGACCGTTGCCGCCGCAGAGTCTGCCATCGGATTGGCCATTCTGGTTCTTTTGTTCCGCAACAAGGCCAATATCAACGTGGACGAACTTGATTCGTTGAAGGGGTAAATAGAAATGAGTCAAACCCTTTCGGTTTCGACCTTGTTGGCGGTGCCGCTGGCGCCATTGGTGGGTGCGCTGGCTGCAGGTATCTGGGGTACCAAATTTGGTGGTAACGCCCTGGGTCGACGCATGTCGCATTCGTTGACTATTTTTGGAGTTTTTCTGTCGTTCGTTTTGTCAGCGATGACGCTCAAGAGCGTGGCGTTAGATGGCGCGCGTTTCAACGAAACCATCTATACCTGGATGGTCGTAGGCGGCCTGAAAATGGAGATTGGTTTTCTGGTTGACGGCCTGACGGCAATGATGATGTGTGTGGTGACCTTTGTTTCTCTCATGGTCCACATCTACACCGTGGGCTACATGGAAGAAGACGAAGGGTACAACCGGTTTTTTGCCTACATTTCCTTGTTTACCTTCTCCATGCTGATGCTGGTGATGAGCAACAACATGCTTCAACTGTTCTTTGGCTGGGAAGCTGTCGGCTTGGTGTCGTATCTGCTCATTGGTTTTTGGTTCAACAAGCCAACCGCTATCTTTGCAAACATGAAAGCCTTCCTGGTAAATCGTGTTGGCGATTTCGGATTTATTCTAGGTATCGGTTTGTTAGCGGCTTACGCTGGCACGCTCAACTACACAGAGGCATTTGCTAAGGCGCCGGTAATCGCAGCAATGGTTTTGCCAGGCACCAGTTGGATGCTGATCACGGTCATTTGTATTTGCCTGTTCATTGGAGCCATGGGTAAATCTGCGCAGTTTCCACTGCATGTGTGGTTGCCTGACTCTATGGAAGGCCCGACACCCATCTCTGCGCTGATTCACGCGGCGACCATGGTGACGGCAGGTATTTTTATGGTGGCTCGCATGTCACCACTTTTTGAGTTGAGCGATACCGCTTTGAATTTTGTCCTCGTCATTGGTGCGATCACTGCCTTGTTCATGGGATTTTTGGGCATCATTCAAAATGACATCAAGCGCATCGTGGCCTATTCAACCTTGTCGCAGCTTGGATACATGACTGTTGCACTGGGTGCCTCTGCCTACTCCGTGGCTGTCTTTCACTTGATGACACACGCATTCTTCAAGGCTTTGCTGTTTCTTGCCGCTGGATCGGTCATCATGGGTGTCCATCACAACCAGGATATCCGCTGGATGGGTGGTTTGCGCAAATACATGCCCATCACTTGGCTCACCTCGCTCGTCGGTTCGCTGGCTTTGATTGGCACACCCCTTTTCTCTGGGTTCTACTCCAAAGACGAGATCATCATGGCGGTACACGCCAGTAACTTGCCTGCGGCTGGTTTCGCCTACTTTGCCGTGCTCGCTGGTGTTTTTGTAACGGCTTTTTATTCTTTCCGCTTGTATTTCCTTGTGTTTCACGGGGCAGAGCGTTTTGACCAAAATCCTGACGCCCACCACGGGCATGGTCATGATTCTCACGCCCACCATCACAAGCCGCATGAGTCGCCTTGGGTGGTGACCTTGCCGCTGGTCTTGCTGGCCATACCCTCTGTGGTGATTGGCTTCATGACGATTGGTCCGATGTTGTTTGGTGAATTTTTCCGTGACGCGATTTTTGTGAATAGCGAAATCCACAAAGCCATCGAAATCTTGCGCGAGGAATACCACGGTCCGTTACAACTGGCACTCCACGGCTTAATGGCTGCGCCTTTCTGGTTGGCTCTTTCCGGGGTTGCACTGTCTTATTACATGTACATGGTTAATCCTGCCCTGCCTGCAGCGATCAAGCGCAATGTGATGCCCATTTTCAATTTGTTGGAAAACAAGTATTACCTGGATTGGTTCAATGAAAACGTGTTGGCCCGCGGAGCTCGTGGTCTGGGCATTGTGCTTTGGAAAGCGGGTGATCAAACCTTGATTGACGGTGGCGCTGTCAATGGCTCTTGGCGCACTGTGGGTTGGATTTCTGGTGTTGTCAGAAAGATTCAGACTGGTTATTTGTACGACTACGCATTGACCATGGTCCTTGGTATTTTCGTGTTGATGACGTATTTCGTTTGGCTCAAATAGGAGAAAACTAAAAATGGGTTTGTTGAGCCTGGCTATTTGGACACCAATTTTGTTTGGTGTCATGTTGCTTGCACTGGGTCGGGATGACCAGGCACGTGCCGTTCGTTGGATTGCTTTGGTTGGTTCCTTGGTGAGTTTGTTGGTCACATTGCCGCTTTATACGCAGTTCGACGTGTCAACTGCTGCAATGCAATTCAGTGAGTTGGCTCCTTGGATTGATCGTTTTCATGTCAATTACCACTTGGGTATCGACGGAATTTCGCTCTGGTTTGTCTTGCTCACGGCGTTTATCAACGTCATCGTGGTGATTGCAGGTTGGGAAGTCATTACCAGCCGTGTCAATCAGTACATGGGCGCCTTCCTTATTCTGAGTGGCTTGATGATTGGTGTATTTTGCGCGCTGGATGGCATGCTGTTTTACGTGTTTTTTGAGGCCACGCTCATACCCATGTACCTGATCATTGGTGTATGGGGCGGCCCTAACAAAATATACGCAGCGTTCAAGTTTTTCTTGTATACCCTGATGGGTTCTCTGCTGATGCTGGTGGCCCTGATTTACCTTTACACCGTCTCTGGTGGCAGCTTTGATCTGGCGTTGTGGCACAAACTTCCTTTGTCCAGTAGCGCGCAAACCCTCTTGTTCTTTGCCTTTTTGGCAGCTTTCGCGGTCAAAGTGCCCATGTTTCCGGTTCATACATGGTTGCCAGATGTTCACGTGGAGGCGCCGACAGGGGGCTCGGCTGTGCTGGCAGCGATCATGCTCAAGCTGGGCGCCTACGGATTTTTGCGGTTTTCTTTGCCGATTGCACCCGACGCGTCTCATGAGTGGGCTGGTTTGATGATCGGATTGTCTTTGGCTGCGGTCATTTATGTGGGTCTGGTGACACTGGTTCAAAACGACATGAAGAAGCTGGTGGCGTACTCTTCTGTGGCTCACATGGGCTTTGTGACCCTGGGTTTTTTCATATTCAATGATTTGGGTGTCTCCGGGGGCATCGTGCAGATGATTTCGCACGGTTTTGTTTCTGCCGCCATGTTTTTGGCCATCGGTGTGCTTTACGACCGTATGCACTCGCGTGAAATTGCAAGTTACGGTGGCGTTGTCAACACCATGCCCAAATTTACCGCTTTTGCCTTGTTGTTCGCCATGGCCAACAGTGGCCTGCCGGGAACAGCTGGTTTTGTCGGCGAATGGATGGTTATTTTGGGCGCGGTCAAATTTAATTTCTGGATTGGTATGGGCGCTGCCAGTGCACTGATCTTTGGTGCAGCGTACACGCTTTGGATGTTTAAACGTGTGTATCTGGGGCCGGTGGCCAATGATCATGTGAAGGATTTGGTCGATATCAATGCACGTGAATTTTTCTTCTTGAGTTTGCTCGCCATCGCGGTGCTTTATATGGGTGTCTATCCCAAACCGTTCACCGACGTGATGGATGTGTCAGTTGCCGAACTGCTCAAGCATGTGGCGCAATCCAAGCTGCCCTGATTACATAGACTAGAGATTCAAATGATTGACAAACTAAGTTTGCTGGCTGTCTACCCCGAGATGATTCTCTTGGTCATGGCATGCCTGATTGCGTTGTTTGATTTGGCGGTCAAAGACGCCATGCGCACGCCCACTTACATCCTGACCTTGGTGACTCTGGCGGTGGTCGCTGGTTTGCAAGCGAGCTACGCCAGTTCAGGTCAGACGATTTACGCTTTCGGCAACATGGTGGTCAGCGACCCCATGGGTAACTGGCTGAAGTGTTTTGCGACTTTGGCTGTGATGGTCACGCTGGTCTATGGCCGTGCCTATGCATCGGGCCGGGACATGTTGCGCGGTGGTGAGTTGTTCACCCTGAGCCTGTTCTCCTTGTTGGGCATGTTCGTGATGATCTCGGGCAACAATTTCGTTGGGATTTACATGGGCATTGAGTTGCTGACGCTCTCAAGCTACGCACTTGTTGCTTTGCGTCGCGATCATGTGGTTTCCACCGAGGCGGCCATGAAGTACTTTGTGCTGGGCGCCCTGGCCTCGGGTTTCTTGTTGTACGGCATGTCGATGCTTTATGGTGCAACAGGCTCCTTGGACTTACAGGAAGTTTCCAAGGCCATCGGATCGGGGCAAATCAAGCACCGGGTGTTGATTTTTGGTTTGGTGTTTGTGGTGGCAGGCTTGGCCTTCAAATTGGGGGTGGTGCCATTTCATATGTGGATTCCCGATGTGTACCAAGGCGCGCCGACGGTTGTGACTTTGCTGGTGGGGGGCGCGCCCAAGTTGGCTGCATTTGCCGTGGTGATTCGTATGCTGGTGGAGGGCATGTCACCCTTGGCAGTGGACTGGCAGCAAATGCTGATGTTTCTCGCTGTGGCCTCTTTGGCGATCGGTAACCTGGCGGCCATTGCGCAGACCAACATCAAGCGGATGCTGGCGTTTTCGACCATTTCTCATATGGGTTTTGTGTTGATTGGCATGATGTCTGGTGTGGTCAACGGCCATGCAGAAGCGGCTGGAAACGCATATGGTTCGTCGATGTTTTATGTGGTGTCCTATGTGTTGACCACCTTGGCAAGCTTTGGCATCATTTTGTTGTTGTCACGGGTCGGTTTCGAGAGTGAAGAAATTTCTGACTTTGCCGGTCTCAATCAGCGTAGCCCGTTTTACGCCGGCATCATGGCCTTGTGCTTGTTTTCACTCGCGGGTATTCCTCCTATGATTGGTTTTTATGCCAAGCTGGCGGTTCTCCAGGCCCTGATCGCCACCGGTGAATCGATGCACATTGCCTTGGCCGTTTATGCCGTCATGATGTCTCTGATCGGCGCGTTTTATTATTTGCGGGTGGTCAAGGTCATGTATTTTGATGCGCCAAGTATCACCTTGCCGGTCAGCGCACCCTTGGACGTTCGGACTGTGCTCGCGCTCAATGGGGCTTTGTTGTTGGTCCTTGGCTTGCTTCCGGGTGGTCTGATGACACTTTGCTCCAATGTCGTATTGAAAATGTTGACGGCTTAGTTTCTAAGCTGATTCAGCCAATATGCGGGTCTCCTAAGGTCGCTGTGCCGTCGCACTTGCAAGAGACTCAGCTCAATAGTCTGACCCTGTGCCACGGTGAATTTATTCACGTGATGCGTGATCAGGTACAGCTACCTGATGGCACGCCAGCAGTTCGCGAGTATGTTGTTCACCCGGGTGCTGTCATGGTCATCCCCCTGTTGGAAGACCCGAACGGCGGCTGTCGATTGGTACTTGAACGACAGTTTCGTTACCCAGTGCATCAGGTCATAATTGAATTCCCCGCGGGTAAGCTCGACCCCGGCGAGGACTCTTTCCATTGTGCGCAGCGTGAGCTTCGTGAAGAAACAGGTTATAGCGCAACCAGTTGGGCGCGAGCGGGTGTGCTTCACCCGGTTATTTCCTACTCCACCGAGTTCATAGACATCTGGTTTGCACGTGGTTTGACCGCCGGTGATCGCCAGTTGGACGAAGGAGAGTTTTTGGATGTATTTACAGCCAGCCCTGATGAATTGATGGCTTGGTGTCGCGGTGGTCAGGTCACAGATGCCAAAACACTCACGGGCGCGCTGTGGCTGCAAAACGTTTTGTCTGAAACCTGGAAACTGGATTGGTTCGATGTCGAACCGCACGCATAGTTGCATCACTTGAAAGTTCTTGACCTTCAATGCGCGCTTCATCATGTCTTCGAGGGCTGGTTTGCCTCCGAAGAGGATTTCAGCACGCAATGTCAAGACGCCCGTATTGCGTGTCCTCTGTGCGGGAGCATGGATATTTCCAAACGTCTGAGTGCGCCTCGCCTCAACCTGGGTCAACATCGATCTGTCGATTCGGCAACCTCAGACCAGAAGGACCCGACTTTGGATCCTGTCAAAGGGCAAATGGGTGCCTGGTTGGCATTAGCACGACAAGTTCTTGCCACGGCTGACGATGTCGGAGAGGAGTTTGCGCATGAAGCCCGCAGAATGCATCACGGAGAAACACCAGAACGCACCATCCGAGGCACTGCGACACGCCAGGAGGCCAAGGCGCTCATATCGGACGGCATTGATATTGTTGCTTTTGACTTGCCTGATCTTTTGAATCAAACCCTTCAGTAAACGGCAGGGTTGGCTTGGCCACTGATGCATAACGATCATGTTATGTGAAATTTGCATACAGCAATGAGTTGGGCTGCAAAGTGGTTTGTGTTCATGCAGGTGCTACCTAGAATCCTTTGTATCTAAAAGCACAAAGGAGATCTGCATGACCACTTCCACATTGGCTGCCTTGCGCAGTTACACGCTGGACAACGTGAGCCAATTGGCACCTCAACTGGCAGAGTTTGTTTGCTCCTATTTTGAAAGTGCGGACCCAGATGAACTCCAGGCGCGCGGGTCAGCCAGTTTGATGGCCATGGCCAACGCTCATTTGGGTTTGATGGAGGCGCCGCAAGATCCATCTGGCTCTCGTATTCGGGTCTTCAATCCGACACTTTCAGAAGACGGATTTGTGAGTGCACATACCGTGATCCAGATCGTCCATGACGACATGCCATTCCTGGTCGACTCCGTCACGATGGCAGTCAATCGCAGTGGTCACACGGCTCACTGGATTGTTCATCCATTGCTTCTCGTTGAACGAAACACCCAAGGCCAATTGAGCAAGACCACATTGGCAGGACCGCATGGGAATGCTGGAGGAAAAATTCAGTCCTTCATTTCACTCGAATGTGATCGCATGGTGGCACCATCTGACCGAGACGACATAAAGGCAGAGTTAGTCAGGGTCTTGGGTGATGTCAGTGCTGCGGTGACGGACTGGCCCGCCATGTTGGCAAGAATGCAGACGGCTTGTGTAGAGGCTGATCAATGGGCTGCGCCCACAGAGGGTCAACGAGAAGGGGGCGAGTTCTTGCGTTGGCTGGAAGCGCAGCATTTCACTTTTTTGGGTGCGCGCGAGTACCAACTGGCGCGTGATGGTGATTTGGTCAACCTGGTCGCCGTCCCGCAGACTGGTCTGGGTATATTGCGCGGTGAGGCGAAAACACCCGTGAGTCTTTTGCCCAGTGACGCGCACGTGTTTCTCAACTCGGATCAGTTGGTTCTGGTCACCAAAGCAATGACGCGCTCTACGGTGCATCGACCCGCTTGGCTGGATTATCTGGCCGTCAAGCGTTTTGATGAAACTGGCAGGGTGATTGGTGAGTCCCGTTTTCTGGGCCTGTACACCTCCAAGGCATATGCCGCGCCGGTTTCTGAGATTCCTCAAATTCGGCGCCGGGCTGAAGACGTGATGCTCGCTGCTGAAGTGGTTCCAGACAGCCATGCAGCCAAGTCCTTGCAAGCCATTTTGACGGCGTACCCGCGCGATGAATTGTTTCAGGTCGATACCGGCACATTGATTGCCCACGCCATGGGAATTTTGCGTTTGCAAGAACGCCAACGCACCCGGGTATTTCTGCGCCGCGACCCGTTTGGGCGTTTCACCTCAGTTTTGGTATTTGTGCCACGGGATCGCTACAACACAGAATTGAGAATCCGGATCGGTCAGGAACTGATCCGGGCGCTCGATGGGCTATCGGTCGAGTTCACCCCGATGTTGACCGATCACCCGATGGCACGTATTCATTACCTGGTGAGAGCGCGCCAGCAAGCGCCTGCCAACCCTGACGTGGCAGCTCTTGAAGCACAAATCGCCAGCCTTGCCAGGCGCTGGGAAGATGATTGCAAACAAGCTTTGTTGCAAAGTCATGGTGAGGCCCTCGGACTGACGCTGGCCACACAGTTTGCGATGGCGTTTTCAGCCAGTTATCGCGACGACTTCTCGGGCGCGGTCGGTGCTGACGATGCTATGGTTCTGTCGACCTTGGCAGCCCAGGATGGCATGGCGGTCAAACTATACCGGCCGATTGATCGTGGTGTCGGGAGCGTTCGTCTGAAAATTTACAGCACAACCAAGGTGGCTTTGTCTGATTCTCTGCCGGTGCTGGAGCGCATGGGCGCGAGGGTTCTGGACGAGCATCCCTACAAGGTGTCCGGCGACGCACCCGACAGTGGGTTCTGGATTCACGACATGGGACTCCAGTTGCCGGCTGACTCGGTGTTTTCTGCGATCAAAGAACGATTTGAAAATTTGTTCTTGCAAGTTTGGCGTCACGCCGTTGAAAGCGACGACTTGAACCAACTGGTGTTGACCACCACACTCGATGTACGCTCGATTGCCATCTTGCGCGCTTACACCCGCTACTTCAAGCAACTGGGTTTTCCTTTCAGTCAGAGTTACATCGAGTCTACGCTGAACAAAAATTCGACCTTGACGCAGGTCTTGTTTGAGCTCTTCAACGCGCGTTTCAATCCGGGGATGACCGGGAACCGAGAGGCCACCCAGCAGCAGTTGTCAGGTCAAATTGAGGCCATGCTCAGCTCCGTTGCCAGCTTGGAGGAAGACCGCGTGTTGCGCCATTTCCATCAAGGCATCCTGGCCACGCTGCGCACCAATGCCTGGCAGGCCACGGCCTCAGGCGCTGTCAAACCTTACCTGAGCTTCAAGTTCAACCCACGCACCATGCCCGGTGTTCCCGAGCCCAAGCCTCTGTATGAAATTTGGGTCTATTCGCCACGTGTCGAGGCTGTGCATTTGCGCAATGGTCGGGTTGCACGGGGTGGTATCCGCTGGTCAGATCGGCACGAGGATTTCCGTACCGAAATTTTGGGCCTGGTCAAGGCGCAACACGTCAAAAACACAGTGATTGTCCCCGTCGGTTCTAAAGGAGGCTTTGTGCTCAAGAAGTCGCCCCCGTC
>JAIFMR010000107.1 GCA_020048255.1 Rhodoferax sp.
GCCCCACCTTGACCGAACCCACGTCGGCTTCATCCACATACACCCACAGCCGCAGCTTGGACAGGCTCTCGGCCACGGTAAACAGCGTCACGGCCTGCAGCGAGGCTGCCACGGCGTTGCCCGGATCCACCGAGCGCGTCAACACAATGCCGTCAGCGGGTGCGGTGATCGACGCCTTGGACAAATTGATCTGATCCGTGGACAGCGCCGCCTTGGCT
The DNA here is from genome assembly GCA_020048255.1 of Rhodoferax sp. Lineage (GTDB taxonomy): Bacteria > Pseudomonadota > Gammaproteobacteria > Burkholderiales > Burkholderiaceae_C > Rhodoferax. Next base: position 219 of record JAIFMR010000107.1, read on the forward strand.
TCCTGAACACTGGCCTGCGCGCCAGAGACTTCGGCCTTGGCCCGCGAAAGAGAAGCGCGGGCGCTGTCAAGCTCAGCCTGGGAAGGCACCTTGCCGCCCGACAACACCGCCACCGCTTCCAGGCGCGCCAGGCTGGCCGCCGCCTCCTTGACCGTGGCACCGGTTTGATCGACCCGCGAGTTTGCGGCCGACAACGTGGCCTTGGAGCGCAAGATCTGATCGTTCAACTTGGCGGTGTCCAGCACCACCAGCACCTGCCCCTTTTTGACGACATCATTGACATCCACATTGACCTTGAGCACGGTCCCTGAGAGTTCACTGCCAATGCTGATCGAGCGGGTTGGCTGCAAGGTGCCATTGGCGCTCACGGTCAAAGTCAGGTCGCCGCGCCCGACCGTCTGGGTGTTGTAGCTCGGCGCAGCTTGGGCGGCCTTGCGCGCCTGCCACCACCACAGGCCGCCACCGGCCACAACCAACAAAAACGCAGCTGCCCACACCATGGGGCGCCGATACCAGACTTGCTTGATGGGCTCATCCAGCAAGGTGGCCGGGTCGACGCCGCCGTCACCCGACGGGGTCACGGGCACAGCGGGCGGTGTCACAGGAGGCGTCGCGGGTGGCGTCGTAGGTGGTGTACCAGGGGGTGGCGTAGCGGCCGCAAGGATGGGTTGGGTCATGGCAAGGGTGTCCGGTTGGATGTTGTATAGGCTGCTGGCAAGGTGCTGGCGCCATCAGGCTGCCAACCGCCGCCCAGTGCCTTGTACAGGCGCACATGGTCGGCGCTCACCAGCGCACGGGCGCTGGCCACACCGTCCTGGGTCGCCAGGCGGCTCCGCTGGGTTTCCAGCACAGTCTGAAAATCGACCAAGCCGCTGTTGAAGCGCTGGCTGGCCAGCGTGGCGGCCGTGTCCGCAGCCAATGCGGCGTTACTCAGCCGGCGCAAACGCTCCTGATCACCCCGCAGTGCCACCAAGGCATCTTCCACTTCCGTCAAAGCGGTCAACACGGTGGCCTGATAACGGGTGGTGGCCTGCGCCAACACCGCCTGTTGTGCGCGCCATTGCGCCCGGCTGGCACCACCGTCAACGACTGGCCAAGACAGACTGGCCAGCACGGCCGCAGCCACCGACGAACCGTTGGTCAGTGCGCCCAGCGTCAAGGCACTCAGCCCCAAGGACCCGCCCAACTTGAAGCTGGGCAAAAGCGCGGCTTCGGCTTGGCTGGTGCGCGCTGCCGCCGCAATCACTTGCCATTGCGCCACCTGCACATCGGGACGCTGGCGCAAGGTCTCGGCGGGGAAAGACACGGCCAAACCAGCTGGCGCCTGAGGCAACGCACCCGTGGGCGCCAGCACCGCCAGCAATGCCGCAGGCGGCTGACCGGTCAGCACCGCCAGGGCGTGGCGCGTCTGCTCCAGCGTGGTTTGCAATGCGGGGATCTGGGCGGCCGTTTGCTCCACTGCGGCTCGGGCCTGCTCGGTCTCCAGCGAGGTCACCAGGCCCGCCTGCCAACGCCAGTCGGTGAGCTGCCAGGTTTCCTGCTGCGTGGCCAGATTGGCCGTCGCAATGGCGAGGCGTTCCTGGGTACTGCGCAACGCGATGTAGTTGAGCGCCACTTCAGCCACCACCGACACCTGTACCTGGGCCAGGCTGGCGCCACTGGCCCGTGCTGTAGCTTCGGCCGCATTCACGGCGCTGCGGTTGGCGCCAAACACATCAATCTCCCAACTGGCGTCCAGCCCCACCTGGAAGTGGTTGCTGCTGACATCGTTGTCGCGGCCCCGGCGCGCCGAAAAGCTGCTGTCCAGCCGGGGCCACAGCGCTGCGCCTGCCACGTCTTGCAGGGCGCGGGACTGATTCAAGGCCGCCTGAGCACCCGTCACCCCGGTGTTGGCCACCAGCGCTTGGTGGATCAACGCGCTCAGCAAGGGGTCATCAAAACGCTGCCACCACACGGCCAGCGTGAGGCTTTGGGACTGTGAAGCGGCGTCAGCCGACGACCAGGCTGCTGGCACCGCAAAACCTAACTCAGGTGAGGTCGGTGTCGACAACGGTGCGCAGGCGCCCAATGTCAGCAGCAGGCTGGTCGCCAGGAATATATGACTTTTAGGGCGATAACCCTCGTCTTGATTGCGCATACAGCTACTTAAAAAATAGCATTTGGACTCATCCCAGGGCCACATAACGCTCAGCCCGGGCGGCCTGGATGACCTCTGGCGCCGAGGTCGCCCAGGCGTCAGCAGGGATGGCGCCTGCCAGCCAGGCGTTGGGCTGAGAAAACCAGTTGGCAACGGCCCAGCTATCCAGAACCCCCACCAGCTCCGACAGTGCGTCGCCCAGGCTGGGCTGCAGTGTCATGTCACGCAGGTTGAACTGGAACAGCGGCATCCAGATCTTGGACTGCCATTCAAAGCAGATGACCTTTCTTCTGAACATCCAGTTGGCCAGAATATTCTTTGACATGCGCATCCCGGGCTGACATTTGGCCGCCACTTCCTGCGCCCGCGCCAGCCCGCCACTGGGTCGGTAGGCATTGAGCATGCCAATGAAGAGTTCGTTGGTCTGCCATGACGGTTCTGGCTGGCCAACGCGCTGCTCCAGGTCAGCGACGTATGCATTCGCCAAGATCTGGGCGTGCAGGGTGCTTGAGTCGGTTTTTAAAAAGTTCAGCATGAGATCTCCAGAGTCCTTGGGGGTCATGCCAACAGCGCTTTGCGCCCACCGGCATGACAAGCGCCCAACCATAGAACCGATCACACCGGGGGTCTGTACGTTGGCGAACCCATTCCTGGACACGGGTTGGGGGAGTCTTCTGAACCCAAGTGAATGTCAATGTTCGCCGGCGCACAGACCCCTGATTCGCCAAATCGAATACTCCACGCTGTGACGTCTGAACCACTTTGGCAGCGCACATCGCCTGAGTCAAAACCAGTGCAGGTTGACACCGGTTTCCAACTTTCCAGCTCTCACCCTAAAGGTAAACAAGATGAAAAAAATCCAGACGCAATCCAGACTATGGCCATGGCTCATGGTGGCTTCCTTGAGCGCGCTGACTGCAGCGTGCGGTGGTGGCGACGACGGCGGACGCGCCCCGATTTTGGGTGCCGGTGACGTGAACGCTGTCATGGCACCTACTGTGACCGTCGTCACTCCATTGAGCAACGCCACGGGCGTGCCCCTTGCTACCCGCGCCATCACGGCGGCCTTCAGCGAAGCCATGGACCCCGCCACGCTCACACCAACCAGCTTCACACTGGCCTGTCCCGCCCCCACCGCGATCAGTGGCGGTCTGGTGAGTTATCTGGCATCCAGCCAAACCGCGACCCTGACATTCCCGCTCGCCAGTACTCTGCCTGTGAACACGGTGTGCACTGCCACCGTCACGTCAGCCGTCAAAGACAGCACCGGCGTTGCCATGGTCAACCCATTCATTTGGCAATTCACCACCGCTGCAGCACCGGACACCATTGCTCCAACAGTCGCCAGCACGGTCAATGCCAACAATGCGACCAATGTGGCTATCAACACCAAGGTCGGCGCCACCTTCAGCGAGGCCATGAACCCGTCGACGATCAACCAGAACAGCTTAACCTTGAAACAAGGCGCCACCCTGGTTCTCGGCACCACCAGCTATTCGGGAACCAGTGCTGTCTTTGCACCAACCGAACCGCTGGATCCCAATACGCTTTACACCGCCACGGTGGCATCCACGGCGGCCGACCTGGCCGGCAACACCCTGACCAGCAACTACGTCTGGAGCTGGACCACCGGTGCGGCCACTGACACCACCGCGCCAACAGTCGCCAGCACCGCTATTGCCGACAATGCCACTGGGGTTGCCTTTGATACCAAGGTGCTTGCCACTTTCAGCGAGGCCATGAACCCGCTCTCCCTCACCAACACCACCTTTGCCGTGACAGAAGCCACTTCCGGTGCAGTGGTCGCAGGTGCCTTAAATTACTCTGGTGTCAACGCGACCTTTGTGCCACAAAACAAGCTGGCACTGAACACACGCTACACCGTGACCGTCAAAGGCGGGGTGGGTGGTGTTGAAGACCTGGCTGGCAACGTCATGCAAAGCGCCAAAGTCTGGAGCTTCACAACCGCAGCGGCCGCAGTGCTTTCACCCGCCATTGACCTGATTTCAGCAACAACTTATGGCACCCTGGGTGGAACCGCGGGCATGACCAACACCGGCATACAAACGCGGATCAACGGCGACATTGGCACCATTGCCACGGGTACATCGATGATCACCGGCTTTCACGATACGTCAGGTGACTTTTACACCGAAACACCTGCCAATATCGGTGCGGTGAGCGGCAAAATTCTGACCTGCACCAACTCGATCACGGGTCCGACAAAAGACGGTGTCAACGCAGCGTCATGTGCACTGGCCACTCAGGCTCGCCTTGACGCTCAAACAGCGTACAACGCCCTGGCTGCCATGCCGGTGACTGGAGCCAACCCTGGCGCCAACCTGGCTAATCTCACCTTGCAAGCGGGTACCTACAAGGCGCCCGCAGGCTCTTTCTTGATTGAAGGGGGCAATCTGACTCTGGACGCCCAAGGCAATGCCAACGCCATCTGGGTTTTCCAGATGGCGACGACTCTGACCGTCGGTGGACCCGGTGCTGCGGCTCCCCAAAGCATCATCCTCGCTGGGGGAGCCCAGGCTAAAAACGTGTTTTGGCAGGTGGGCAGTTTCGCCACCATCAACGCGGCCGGCGGCGGCACCATGGTGGGCACCATCCTTTCTCAGGCAGGTGCCGCATTTTCCACGGCGGGCAACACCAACATCGTGACCCTCAACGGCCGGGTGTTGTCACTCGACGCCTCCGTCACGCTGGTCGACACCGTCATCAACGTGCCAGCACCCTGAATACTCAGAGCCACTCACATCCCTTTAAACCGTCTTGCCCGTCCCCAGTCGCTTGACTGGGGGCGGCAACTCACCCGGAGTACACCATGACATTTTCACCATCCACATTGCCCAAAGCCTCAGGCCGCCTGAGCCTGATCGCGCTGGCCGTTCTCGCCAGCACCTGCGCCTGGTCCGCCGACGCCGGCTGGTATGCCGGTGCCAACATCGGTCAATCCCAAGCCAGCATTGACGACGCCCGCATTGCAGCTGCCTTGCTCGGCAATGGCCTGGCTACTTCCTCCATCAGCGACATCAATCGGGATCTGGGCTACAAAATTTTTGGTGGCTACCAGCTCAACAAAAACTTTGCCATTGAAGGCGGCTATGTCAATCTGGGCAAGTTTGGCTTTGTTGCCAACACCGTGCCCATGGGCACCCTGACCGGCGAGATCGAGTTACACGGCATCAACCTGGACCTCGTTGGCACCCTGCCGATCACCGAGAGGTTCTCTGTGCTGGGTCGCATTGGCGCGGCGTATCTGCAAACCAATGACAGCTTCACCGGGACCGGTGCGGTCGTCCCGCGCAACCCGAGCCCCACGTCACGCGATACCAACCTCAAAGTCGGCCTGGGGCTGCAATACGCCATGTCGGACGCGATGAGTCTGCGTGCGGAGATTGAACGCTACCGTATCAACGACGCTGTGGGCAATATGGGCGATGTCGACTTGGTCAGCGTGGGCCTGATTTACCGCTTTGGTGCCAAGGCGCCGCCTCCGATGGTGCGTCAACCCGCGCCAGAGCCTGTGGTGATCGCCCAGGCACCTGCACCGGTGATCATCCTGACCCCGGCGCCACCGCCACCCCCTGCGCCCGCTCCGGCACCACGGGTTCCGCAAAAGTTGACCCTCTCAGCCGACTCAGTGTTTGACTTTGACAACGCCAGTGTCAAGCCCGCCGGCCGCCAGGAACTCGACAAATTCGCTGCAGATTTGAAGGGTGTCACCTATGACGTGATCCAGGTCACCGGACACACCGACCGCATCGGAACGCATGCTTACAACCAGAAGCTGTCCGAGCGCCGGGCCCAAGCCGTCAGCACTTACCTGGTGGAGTCGGCTGGCATTCCCGCCAGCAAAATCAACGCCCAGGGTGTGGATGGCGCCAACCCGGTCACCCAAGCCGGTGACTGTCCCGGCAAAAAGGTCACCCAAGCGCTGATCAGCTGCCTGCAGCCCGATCGGCGGGTCGACATTGAAGTGAGCGGCAGCCGCTAATTGTCAGGCTCACCATGACAAGCTTTGCTGCTTCACACCCTGGCTGGCGCACGGCCTGCAATGGCCAATCTACCGACATGTCAGCGACGGACTTGAGGTCGCTGGGTGAGCATTTGGGGACCTGTCGGGCCGCCCCGAGCCGACTCTTTGCCCTTCGCGGCATGGCACAAGCCCTGCATGGCTTTGTGGCAGCGCGCTTTGTCACGACACTGGTGTTTGTTGCAATACTTTTTGCATTGAACAGCTGGATGTCTTAAAGGGCGCAGGGTGCGTTCCAAACTGCTCAGCCTGCTGCCTGACGCCCCCGGCCCGTTATGCGACATTCTGAACGCCGACCGCGGCGGCGTTCAGAGTCCCATCCGTTCAGAGATATTCGGCCCCCAACGCTTTGCACAACACGGCCGCAGCCTGGCGCAAACTCACCGCGCGGCCCGAGTCAAGTGGCACACCGCCAATTTTTTCCCCCGCGTCAAAGGCAATATGGCGGCCTTGCGCCAGGCTCATACCTACATTGGTGAACAAGCCAGCACAGGTTATGACATCAGCCCCGCTGCCGAATGGCTGCTCGACAACTTTCACCTGGTAGAAGCGCAGCTCAAGGAGATCAACGAGGGCCTGCCGCGCAGCTACTTTCTGACCTTGCCCATGTTGCAAGACGAGCCACTGGCGGGCCTGCCACGCATTTACGGCGTGGCCTGGGCCTTTGTGGCACACACCGACGGTGCCTTTGACGAGCAACTGCTGATCCAGTTTCTGACTGCGTACGAAGAGGTTCGCGAGCTCAACCTGAACGAAATGTGGGCTTTCCCGACCACGCTGCGGGTGGTGCTGATCGAAAACCTGCGCCGCCTGGCCGAACGCATTGCCTGCAACAAGGGCGCGCGCGAAGCAGCCAACCTGTGTTTCGATGCCATTGATCGCTACACCATCGGTGAGCTGGACCAACTGCTGGGCCTGCTGCATGCCCGCGGCGTAGGCCGGGTGTTTTTGCTGCAAATGGCCTTGCGCATGCAAGACGAACGCATCACACGGCAAGACAACGAACGCCCCGAATTGCAAGCCTGGCTAAACCATGCCCTGCCCGACCCCACCAGCGTGCAGACGCAGCAGGGAGCCGACCAGGCCGCTGACAACCTGAGTGTCAGCAACGCCATGACCTCACTGAAGGCGGTGGGTGACGCCGACTGGCCCGACATCATTGCCCGCACCAGTGCATTGATGCGGCTGATGCTGACCTCGCCAGTATTTGACGCTGAAGACACCACCACGCGTGACCAAAGCCTGCATGCGATTGAGCGGTTGGCGCGGCGCAGCGGCCAATCCGAGGTGATGGTGGCGCGGCAACTGCTGGCGCTCATGAGTACCTCTGGCACCGTCTGGCAGGCGCGTTCGGTGGCGGCCCATTGGCTGCACGGCTCGGGGCAACCCGAATTGCTGCACGCGCTGGGTCTGAGCGATTTTCGGGCACGGGTCGGGTTGTTTGTATCCCGACGCCTGACCCTGCCACTCTACCTGGGCACCCTGCTCGCCGCTCTGGCTGGGTTGCTGTGGCTGCTGCTGCGGCAAAGTTCCAGCCCCATGGGTTGGGCCGCTTTGCCAGTGGTCCTGCTGGCGCTGTTTCCAGCCTCCGAGGCCGTGGTGGCAGTCATCAACCGCCTGATCAGCGAGTCGGCCCGACCCGACCATTTGCCACGCCTGGCCCTGAGTGAAGGCATTCCCTCTGCGCACCGCGTCATGGTGGTGATTCCGGCCATGCTCAGTGGAGCGGCGGCAGCCAAGGAACTGGTGCACCAGCTGCACCTGCATTACCTGGCCAACCCGGAACCCCAGGCACAGTTTGCCCTGCTCACCGATTGGCCCGACGCCGCCACTGCACAGACAGCGCAAGACACGCCCGCGCTGGACAGTGCGACCGCGCTGATTGCGGCCCTCAACGCCCGCCACCCCAGCGACCCGCAGATCCTGGACGGTGCACCACGCTTTATCTTGTTGCACCGGGAGCGCCTGTTCAGCCAGACCGAACAACGCTGGATTGGCTGGGAGCGTAAACGCGGCAAGCTGGAGCAATTGGTGGCCGCTCTGGCCACGGGGCAGCCCGCGGCATTCCTCGACTTGGGCAACAACTCGCACATGGCAGACCAGGTGGCCTATATCGTCACCCTGGACAGCGACACCCAACTGCCACCCGGCAAGCTGCGTGAACTGGTGGGCGTAGCGGCTCACCCCCACAACCAGCCCCTGCTGGACGCCACGGGCCGCAGGGTGTTGGCTGGCTACGGCATTTTGCAGCCCCGAGTGGCCACACCGCTGCCCAGCTGTGGCGAATTCACGCTCTACCACTGGCTGTTTGCCGGCCAATGCGGCATTGACCCCTATAGCGCGGCCAGTTCCGAGGTCTACCAGGACCTTTTCTCTGAAGGAACTTTCACCGGCAAAGGCTTGATTCATGTGCAGGCCATGCATGCGGTGCTGTCGGGTCGTCTGCCCGAGGGCCAGGTCCTCAGCCATGACCTGATCGAGGGCTCGATCGCGCGCTGTGCTGCCGTGACCGATATTTCGGTGATTGAAAACGCCCCCTTTCATGCCGATGTGGCCGCCTCCCGAGTCCACCGCTGGACGCGTGGCGACTGGCAACTGTTGCCGTTTTTACTGCAACCCAAACGTTATGGCCTGAACGCCATTCACCGCTGGAAAATGCTGGACAACCTGCGCCGCTCCCTGGTGGCGCCTTTGTCCATGGGTCTGCTGGTGCTGAGCCTGGCGGGACAGATCATGTCGCCATGGGTCGCGCTGATGCTGGTCCTGGCGGCCTTTTCTGCAGGGCCGCTGATGGGTGCCACCGCGGGCCTGTCGCCCAGCCGGGACGACATTGCCAAACGGCATTTTTACCGCGAAGCCCTGCTGGATCTGGTGCGCGCTGTGCTGGGTGGCGTCTGGCTGCTGGCCCAGCTGTTGCAGCAAGCCATCCATAGCCTGGATGCGATCCTGCGCGCGCTGTACCGCATGACGGTGAGCCACCGGCACCTGCTGCAATGGACCACTGCGGCGGCAGCCCAGTCCCAGGCCCAAACCGGGTTGCCGGCCTTGCTGCGGCAGCACTGGAAGGAGCCGGCTGTGGCGCTGCTGCTGGGGGTGTGGCTTGCTGGCACTACCCCAACGCCCTGGTTAAGCGGGTTCTTGTGCCTGCTGTGGGGCGCCTCACCGGTCTGGACCTGGTGGGTCAGCCGGGTCGCGCCGAATTACCCCAACGCCCAGCTGCAGCGCAGCGAGCAGGACTATCTGCACGGCGTCGCACGGGACACCTGGCGCCTGTTTGAACGCTGTGTCGGCCCCCAGGACAACCACCTGCCACCAGACAATCTGCAAGTGGTCCCGCACGACATGGTGGCGCACCGCACCTCCCCCACCAATATGGGCATGTACCTGCTCAGTGCGGCGTGCGCTCGGCAATTTGGCTGGATCGGCACCCAGGAATTGCTCGTACGACTGGAAGCCACGCTGGCGACGCTGCTGCGGCTGGAACGCTACCGCGGTCACTTCATGAACTGGTACGACACCGAAACCTGCGCCCCCTTGTTGCCGATGTACGTGTCAACCGTCGACAGCGGCAACCTCAGTGCCCACCTGCTGACCGTGGCCCAGGCTTGCCTGGAGTTTGCCCAGCAACCGGACGCTACTGCCGCCTGCCAGCAGGCGTTGGCACAGGCCCGGGCTCGGCTGTTGCCCCTGGTTGGACAGCGCTGCCAGTTGACGGCGGCACAACGACAGCAACTGGGCTGGCTGCTGGCAGACCACCGCGCCACCCGGCGTTCGTTGCGCCTGGAGCAACAGGCCGCACTGGCGCCAGACACCCTCGCATCGGCCAACCCGACACGACTGCGATTACACGCCCTGGCCCAGGCCCTGATCAGTCTGGCCTGGCAAGCTCAATTTGACTTTTTGTACAGCAAAAAACGCCATCTGCTGCACATCGGCTATCGGGTGGCAGAGCACCAGCGCGATGCCGGGTATTACGACCTGCTGGCGTCCGAGTCGCGGCTCAGCAGCCTGCTGGGCATCGCCCGTGGCGATGTCCCGGTACGGCACTGGGCGCACTTGGGTCGGACATTTTTTGCCGTGGGTGCCGATGCCGGCTTGCGCTCCTGGACTGGCTCCATGTTCGAGTACCTGATGCCCAGCCTGGTTCTCAACGAACCGCATGGCAGTGTCTTGTTTGATGCCTGTCGCTCGGCACTTCGCGAACAACTGGCCTTTGCTGCACAGCACGGGGTGCCCTGGGGCATTTCCGAATCGGCCTATGCCGCCAGTGACCACACCCTGGCCTACCAGTACGCACCCCAGGGCGTGCCCCGGTTGGCGTTGCGCCGCACCCCACCTGACGATCTGGTCGTGGCACCCTACGCCACCGCACTGGCGGCCATGTTGGCACCCCACCGCGCCACCTTGAATTTTCTGGCCCTGGAAAAGCTCGGTGCGCGGGGCCAATACGGTTTCATTGAATCACTGGACTACACCGTGGCACGTCGGGTGGGCACAGAAGCCTTTGTACCGGTAGCCACCTTCATGGCACACCATCAGGGCATGACCGTGGTGGCCCTGGCCAATGTATTGCTCGGCGGTGCTGCCCAGCGCTGGGGCATGGCCAACGCACCGCTGCAGGCGGTCTCGTCCTTGCTGCACGAGCGGGTGCCGCGCGAAGTCTCCAAGCTGCACGCCCCACCGGTGGCACTGCCGCGCCAGACCCAGCGCCGCCAACCGGTCGGACTGCTGCGCGAGGTCATTCCCGGGCTGGCGGCCATCGAACCCACCCATCTGCTGTCCAATGGACGTTACAGCGTGCAATTGCGCGCCAATGGTGCAGGCACCAGCAACTGGGATCAAAACGGCATCATGCGCCAGCGCGACGACGCGCTGCGTGATGACCGGGGCAGCTTCTTTTACTTGCGCCGGGGTAAGCTGTCTGCACCGCATTCCCTGACCCAGCACCCGGCACCCGACCCGCAAGCAATCTACAGCAGTGTGTTTCATGCCGACCGGGTGTGTTTTGACGCCCATTGGCCTGACCTTCAGACCCACATCACGGTCTGGGTCAGCCCGGAAGACGACATCGAGTTTCGCCAGGTGGAGTTGCGCAACCTCAGCGACGCACCGCTGGAAGTGGAACTGCTGTCCGCCTTTGAAGTGGCGCTGTCCGATGCGCGTGGTGACGAGGCACATCCGGCTTTCATGAACCTTTTTGTCAGTGCCCAGTGGTTGAGCTCGCACCAGGCACTGCTGCTCGAGCGCAAACCCCGGCTGCCCACAGAGTCCGGCCTGAAGCTGGCGCACTTCATTACCGATAGCACCACACCCTTTACCAGCCTGGGCTTGACGACAGATCGCCTGGCGTGGCAGGGCCGCAATCGCTCCCGCAGCCAGCCCTGGGCCCGGCTGGATCCCGCCCCCGATTCATCATCTTCTGACCCGCTGCACACGCTGAACACCGGCTTGGACCCGGTTTGTGCGCTGGGGGTCACCTTGCACATCGCCCCGGGTGCCAAGGCCCGCTTCACCCTGGCCACGGCCGTGGCCAGCAAAACCGACACCCTGCGCGCTGTCATCGACAAATACCGCCAAACCAGCAATGTCCAGCGCGCTTCGCTGATCTCGGCCACCCTGACCGGCATCCGATTGCGTGCGCTGCGCATCAATGCCGACAACTTCACGGCCATGCAAACCCTGACCAGTGCCCTGGTGATGAACCTGACCCGGGCTCAAGCGCGCGCCGTGCGCCCCCAAGGCGCCACCGAGGTGTGTGACAAACGCTTGCTCTGGCGCTTTGAGATCTCGGGCGACCGCCCCATCATTCTGGTCCTGGTGAATGCAACGCAGGGCCTGGGGCTGCTGCGTGTGCTCGCGCAGTCCCTGGGGCTCTGGTTGTGGAGCAATGTGCCCTGCGATCTGGTGGTCATCAACGCCGAACCGACCTCGTATCTGATGACACTCGACCGCGAGATTGCGGCGCTGCGCGATCGCCACGCTGCGGACTGCAGCGCCAAGGCAGGCATGGCTGTGACCCGGCTGCACCTGCTGCGCGCCGAAGAGTTGTCGCACCCGGAGCTCAACACCCTGCACAGCCTGGCGCGGGTGGTGCTGCATGCCGATGGCAGGCCACTGACCCACCATGTGCAGGAACTGTTGCACCTGCACGCCATGGCACAAACACGGCGGCAAGAAACGCCGGGAACCGCATGGGCCCTGCCCGTTCCTGACACCGAAGCCCCTCAGGCTACACGCGGTGAATTTGCCGCCATTTCGGGCGATTTCAGTTTTGACGTGACTGCCCAACTGCGCCCGCAACGGCCCTGGATCAACGTGCTGGCCAACCCCGACTTTGGCGCGCATCTTTCCGAGGCGGGTGGCGGCTACACCTGGGCTGTCAACAGCCGGCTCAACCAGCTGACCGCTTGGTCGAATGACCCGGTGGGTGACCCGCCGTCCGAGTGGTTCTTGCTGCAAAACACCAGAACCAAGGAACTCTGGTCCACGGTACCCGGTGCGGGTGTGGCCGCTGCATTGACCTACCGGGTGACGCACGGACCGGGCATGAGCACCATAGTGCACCAACATGGCGACCTTGAAGTCACCACCCGCTGGTGCGTGGACCCTGAGACCAGCGTCAAACAGATCAGCCTGAGCCTCATCAACCATGGCCACAAACGATTGCACCTGCGACTGATCGGTATTGCCGAGTGGTTGATGGGTGCCAGCCGCGCCGACCGCAGTACCGTGCGTACCGCACCCTACTGTGAGCCCGGCCTGACGGCCCTGCTGTGCACCCAGCGCGATCGCGCTGCCGGCTTTGGCGACGGCACGGCATTTTTCAGCGTGACCGACACCTCGGTTCACTTGGCAGACTGGACCTGTGACCGCCGCGAGCTGTTCGACACCGACAGCCGCTTGTTTGTGGCGGATGTCTTTGGCCAGCGCAGTGGCGACGGCCTGGACCCCTGCGCCGCCGTGTCCACCCACCTGGTGCTGGGTGCCGGCCAGTCGGCCCAGGTAACGTTTCTTCTTGGCTATGCCGATCATGCTGACGCGGCTCGCGCCTTGCTCAAAGCCGCAGCTGGGGTGCCAGCCGACCAGCGGCAAGAGCGGGTTAGCACCCGCTGGAACAAGTTGCTGGG
>JAIFMR010000055.1 GCA_020048255.1 Rhodoferax sp.
AATCCATTTCCAGGCGGTGCCGGTCACAATGAACGACAAGGCCATGGGATACAAATAAATGGTGCGCAGAAAACCTTCACCGCGAATTTTTTGGTCTAAAAATATCGCCAGCACCATGCCCAGCAGCATCGAACCGCCGACATACAGCACGCTGAAAAGCCCCAGGTTTTTGAGCGCGATGTACCAGCGGTCCATGTCCCACAATTTCACGTACTGCTCCAGGCCGACGAACTCGTCGTAGTTGGGCAACATGCGCGAATTGGTCACGGAGAGCACCCCGTTCCAGATCATCAAGCCATAGATGAAGGCAAACCCGAGCACAAAGCCCGGCGCGATCACCAGCTTGGGCAACACGTTTTCTAATGATTTCATAAACACTTTGCCTTTGGTTCAGAACTTCCGAAGCCCATTGTTGGCGTACCCACTTTTGCTGCTAGACCCGCCGGGCGGGCATTTTTTTTGACTGCCCGCTTCTGCTGAAGGACCCGACGGGGCGGGTATTCCGCTGCGTTCGTGTCCCCCGCCCGAAAGCTTTCGGGCTCCTCCTTGACCTCACTTCGCGAAACACCCACCCCATCAAGTCTGAGGCGGTTTTGGTGCAACTGGCGTGAATGCATCAATCATCACCACCTGCAACAGTCCAGCTTTGGGCGTGGTGTATCTGACGCAGCGAAATCAAGGAGGAGGCCTGGGGTTTACCCCAGGCCGGGGGACATTCGCGGAGTCGGATACGCCAGGTCCAAAGCGGGTACTCGCCGAAAATGTGTCGCTACCCCATGCCTGAAACTTGTCACCCGGATCAAGTCCGGGATGGCAAGCTACAGCAATCAACACCACTTACTTCGTAGCCGCAGCCTTGGCAATGCTCTTCACACCGTCAGCCACGCTGATCTTGTCATCGTTCCAGAACTGGCTGACCGCATCCTTGATGGCACCTTCGGCAGCGGGTTTCACCGCCATCCCGTGGGCGACAGAAGGCAACAAACCACCGGTTTTGCTGGTCGCCACGAAGTCTTTGGTGGACAGCTTGGCGCAGTCATCAAACTTGGCCATGTCCATGTTCAGACGCACGGGGATCGAACCCTTGTTCAGGTTGAAGACTTCCTGGAATTCGGTGCCCATGATGGCAGCTGCCAAATCAGCCTGCGCCTTTTGAGCTGCCGCGTCTTTCAGCTTGAACATGGCAAATGAATCCACGTTGAACGTGTACGCATTGCCGGTGCCTGGGGCTGCAGCGCAAATGTAGTCTTTGCCCGGCACCTTGCCAGCTGCAGTGAACTCGCCCTTGGCCCAGTCACCCATGAACTGGAAGGCGGCCTTTTCCTGGATCACCATGGCGGTGGCCAAGTTCCAGTCGCGTCCGGGGGACGCGGGGTCGATGTAGCTCTTGACCTTGCGGAAGGTTTCCAGCGACTTGGTCATGGTGGCACTGGTCAGCGCTTTCTGGTCCAGCTTGATCAGCGCATCGCTGTAAAACTTGGCACCACCTACACCCAACACCACCGATTCAAAGGTCGTGAAATCTTGCCAGTTCTGGCCGCCGTGTGCTACGGGGATCAGGCCGGCTTTTTTGACCTTTTCAGCTGCAACAAAAAACTCGTCCCAGGTCTTGGGCGCGCCCGCCACACCGGCCTTTTTCAGCACGGCGGCGTTGGCCCACATCCAGTTGACGCGGTGCACATTGACCGGTGCGGCCACATAATTGCCCTTGTATTTCATGACGTCAGCCACCACGGCGGGCAACAAGCTGTCCCACTTTTCGGCTTTGGCAGTGGCGTCCAGATTGGCCAGCACGCCCTCGGAAGCCCACTCTTGAATCGCCGGGCCCTTGATCTGGGCTGCAGCGGGTGGGTTGCCGGCCACCACGCGGCTCTTCAACACGGTCATGGCGTTGTCACCACCACCCCCGGCTACGGCAAAATCTTTCCAGGTGTGACCCTTGCCCTGCATGATTTTTTTCAGTTCACCAACCGACTTGGCCTCACCGCCGGAAGTCCACCAATGCAGCACCTCGACTTCACCTGACCATACGGTTGAGCCTGCGACGACCAGCGCCACAGCAGTGGCCAATTTGGAAAGTTTGATCATGTGATCTCCTGTTTGTGAGCCTCCGATGCCGCACAGGGCCAAGAGGCGAGGGGTTGATTCGAACAGACACCTTGTTGTTCGAATTAATTAATTGTTAATTAATTTTCAACTTTTGGCAATGAGGGCTAACCCTAGGCTATCAAAATCAGGGAGACACCCATCACAAACGGGCTTTGGCCGCCTGGAATGTTTGCCAAAACTGCGCATCCTGCGTGGCGCAGAAGTTGACTCGCATCAAGGTTCCGGGTTGGCGATTGGCATGAAACAGGGAACCGGGCGCCAGCAGATAACCCACATCCAGCATGCGCTGCGCCAAGACATCGGTATCGACCCCGGTGTCCACCCAGCCAAACAGGCCCGCCGGTGGCGCGGCAAAGGTGCAGCCTGCGGCTAAGGCCAATTTGACGCTGCGCGCCCGCGCCTGATCCAGCCGGGTCCGGATGCGCTCGGCATGTCGGCGCAGTTGGCCTTGCTCCATGCAATGGGCCATGGCCTTTTCGAGCAACGAGGGTGTTGTCAGCGTGGACAACAGCTTGGTGTCGAGCAGCTGTTCAAACAAGCTGGCCGATGCCGCCAGGTAACCCACCCGCCAGCCCGGCGCCAGAATTTTGGAAAAACCACTGACATAAAGGGTGCGCTGCAAACCATCAAGCGCACTCAGTCGGGTGGCGTGATCTGGGGCCAGGTGGCTGTAGGTGTCATCTTCCACCACATAAAAGTTGTGCTGTTGGGCCAACTGCAACAAACGGTGCGCGCTACCCGGGCTCAAACAATAACCCGTGGGGTTGTGGAACACACTCACGCTGACGAACAGTTTGGGCGAATGCAGCTCGCAATAGCGGGCCATCACCGCCAGATCAGGGCCGTCTTGGCCACGCGGTACCGGCAAGATGCGCATGCCCAGGGCATCCAGCCGGGCAAATTCAATCGCCCAACCGGGTTCTTCCACCATCACACAGTCACCGGCGCGCAGCAGTGTTCGGCTCACAATGTCCAGCGCGTGGGTGGCGCCCAGGGTGGTCATGATGTGCTGCGGCGTTGCCGGAATCGACAGGGCTTTGAGTCGGCTGGCCAGGGCTTGGCGCAGCCCCAGGTCGCCTGCAGGCTCACCATATTGCAAAGACAACGCGCGTAAGGACTCCCCAGTGCTGACCCGGCGCACAGCGGCAGCCAAAAAGTTGGTCTCTAGCCAGTCGGGTGGAAATGCACCCAAACCGGGTTGCGGCAGCGTGTTGCCGCCCTGAAACATGCCGCGAATCAGCGCGGTGGCATTGACGGGGCAGTGCTGCACCTCAAAACTCGGCAGCGGGCCTGGATTCAGACCTGCATTTGCTCTTACTTCAATAGCTGACAGCGCTTGTCTGGCCTGGGCTAGAGAGCGATTTCTTACAAAGAATCCGCGATGCGGGCGTGCCTCCACCAAGCCTTGCGCCAGCAACTGGTCATAGGCCGCAACCACCGTACTGGGGCTCACACCTTGCTGCTGGGCGCATTGGCGCACCGAAGGCAAGCGGCTGCCAGACTCCAACAGGCGCGACCGAATGCGCTCGGCCAACTCCGACACCACACCCATGGACAGCGTGATAAGCACCTGGAAGAAAGAATTTTTTTGACGCGTTGAACATGATGGTGCAGATTTTCAGGAGGTGCATAGTCAGAAAAATCGGGCGCAGACCCTATCATGGCGACTGTGTTGCGTGGGCAAACAATACAGCTCATGAAATGCTCGTACAAGTGTACTGCTTCTGTATTGCTATTCAAGCTACATTGACACCCATGTTGCCCCCCTGTTGGTGCTGTGCACAGCCGCCAGCTTCACGCCCGGCCCCAACACCACCTTGTCGACCGCCTTGGCCGCCAATCTGGGGTTCAGGCGCGCTTTGCGGTTTGTGCTGTCGGTGCCCGTGGGTTGGGGCCTGCTGTTCAGCCTGTGCGCGGCCGGGGTGGGTTCGCTGGTGCTGGCCGTGCCCGCACTTCGGCTCGGTGTGCAGGCCATGGGTATTGGTTATTTGCTTTGGCTGGCCTACAAATTGTTCATGGCGCACAGCCTGGCCCAGGCTGATGCCAAGCAATTGCAAGTGACGTTCTGGCAAGGTGTCATGCTGCAGTTTTTGAACATCAAGGCCTGGATGCTGGCCCTGACCGTGGTGGCGGGTTGGCTGGCTGGGCGCGACGACATGCTCAGCCGTTTTGCCGTGGTGCTGCCCATCATGCTGCTGTTTGGTCTGTGCAGCAACCTGACCTATGCCTTGATCGGCACGCTGCTGCGCCAATGGCTGGCCGACCCCGAACACGGCGGGCGGCGCCTGAAATGGTTCAACCGCAGCATGTCAGCGGTGCTGGTGCTGACGGCTAAAGGAGCAATCTAATGAAAACACTGGGCCTCATTGGCGGCATGAGCTGGGAGTCGACCGTGCCCTACTACCGGCAGATCAACCAGACCATCAAGGAAAACCTGGGCGGCCTGCACTCGGCCAAGATCATTTTGTACAGCGTGGATTTTGCGGAAGTTGAGCACCTGCAAGCCGCCGGGCAATGGGACGCCGCCGGTGCCCTGCTGGCCGGGGTGGCGCAGCGGCTCGAAGGTGCCGGGGCCGAGGGCCTGGTGCTGTGCACCAACACCATGCACAAGGTGGCCGATGCCATCACCGGCGCCGTGCACATCCCGCTACTGCACATCGCTGACCCCACCGCGGTGGCCATCACGCAGCGTGGCTTCCACACGGTGGGCTTGCTGGGCACGCGGTTCACCATGGAACAAGACTTCTACCGTAGCCGGCTCGAACAGGGCCACGGCCTCACTGTGCTGACGCCCTCCCCCACCGACCGTGAGCTGGTGCACCGCATCATTTATGACGAACTGTGCCTGGGCCAGGTGCAAGACGCGTCCCGCCAGGCTTACCTAAGTGTGATCCGGGACCTGC
>JAIFMR010000170.1 GCA_020048255.1 Rhodoferax sp.
CTGGATACAAAGTACTCACCGGGAAGCACTTTAACTGCATCGTATTGGAAATGGTGATCACAGTAGAAAAACGAAGCCTCCCCCGGGCTACGAGGTAAAGACTTAAAGTACTCTAATCTTGATACGCGTGGCCCCATCGGCTGACGTCCTTGAACCTGCCCGATAGCCTTTGAAAAATCAGGTGCAGACAGATTCATAAGTGATTCAAAACACGATAAAACTGCGGTCATGAAGAAAGAGAGAAAACCTAAGTCCGCTCATACACAGTTTTACCTTTCAAAACGAAGAGGTCACGAGACTCACTAAAGTTCTCAGCATGCCCGACAAACAACAATCCTCCGGGAACCATAACACGATGAATACGCTCAAGAACCTTTCGCTGCGTAGTACCATCAAAATAAATCATGACATTCCGACAAAAAACTACATCAAATACCTCTCGAAAGGGCCAAGAATCATGTATCAAATTAACAATCATAAACTTAATCATATTCTGCAAATCTGGCTTGATGCGTATCATCCCTGAATTTAAACCTTTTCCTCTGAGGAAAAACTCTTGCAGTTGATTGTTGTTAATATTTTTAATACCATCAATACGATAAACACCTCGCCCAGCAGTCTCCAATACTTTTGAATCAATATCGCTAGCCATCAAAGTTAAATCGGGTCGCTTACCCAAGGCATCTACAGCAGTCATCGCAATTGAATAAGGCTCTTCTCCGGTAGATGCAGCGCAGCACCATACTTTCCACTGTCGCTGTTCTTTGTGCGCAATCAAATGCTCACGGAATATATGGAAGTGATGCTCTTCTCTAAAAAACGAGGTCAAGTTTGTCGTCAACGCGTTAACGAATTCTTGCCACTCCGGACCTTCATTCATTTCAAGCCAACTCAGATACTCATGAAAGCTTCGATACCCTGTTTCTCTCAGTCGCCTCGACAAACGACTGTATACCATCGCATGTTTACCATTGTGCAAACTAATTCCTGCACGCTGATAAATAAGTTTCTGTACTCTATCAAAATCTGAATTCGCCCATGCAAACTCACGGGCTTGCATATCTGCTGGAAGAGCCCCGCCGAGACATGCCCTAGATGAAGACTCCACCATGACCATCTAACTTGATCAGGAGTCAAGAATCAGCGACAAGTCCCATATCGACACCAGACATCAATTTCTCAATATCCAATAAAATCAACATACGATCGCCAAGAGATCCTAGTCCGATTATTGATTCACCATCAATAATACTTTCAATATCTGGCGCTGTTCTCAGTTGCTCAGGTATCAGCCCCATCACGTCGCTCACTGAGTCAACAACTATGCCTACAATACGCTGATGTAAATTCAATATGATCACAACAGTAAAGGCATCATATTTAGCTTGAGCACAATTGAATTTCAATCGCATATCTACAATGGGAACTATCGTCCCACGTAGATTCACGACACCTTTAATAAAAGATGGTGCATTTGCAATTCGGGTAGGGGGTTCATATCCGCGGATTTCTTGAACCTTCAATATATCGATACCATACTCTTCTTGATCAAGCCGAAAAGTCAAATATTCGCGAGCACTTTTATTGACTTCATCATCTGTTTTTTCCATACTACTTGTTTCTTTCATGGTCCTCTTTCAACAAAGAGTTAATGACGCGAGCGACGAACTAAGGCACCAGTATCCAGAATAAGGGCAACCTTTCCATCACCAAGAATCGTTGCACCTGACACATTGGGAACTTTGCGATAATTTGACTCAAGATTTTTTACAACAACTTGTTGCTGACCCAATAATTCATCGACCAGCAAAACCACACGACTACCGTCTGCCTCGATCACCACCATGATATCGCTTGATTTATCTGTATCAAACCGTGGAACCTGAAACACTTTTTCAAGCTCAATGACAGGCATGTACTCATCTCTGACTTTCACCAATTGCGAACCCTGTCCTACGGTACTGACCGCATCAGACTTCACCTGAAATGACTCAACAACTGAGGACAAGGGCAAAATATAAACCTCGTTACCCACACCCACCGACATGCCATCCATGATGGCCAAAGTCAGGGGTAAGCGCACGGAAACTTTCATGCCATACCCCTCGGCAGAGTCAATCTCAACCGTACCATTGAGGGAGGCAATGTTACGTTTCACCACATCCATGCCGACACCACGGCCTGAAACATCGGTAACGACTTCCGCAGTCGAGAAACCAGGTGCAAAAATGAGCTGCCAAACCTCAGCATCTGACATCTGATCGGACACTTCCAGTCCACGCTCTCGAGCCTTTGATAAAATTTTCTCTCTTGACATTCCTTTTCCGTCGTCTCGAACCTCAATCACTATCGAACCACCTTGATGAGCTGCAGACAAGGTAATGGTGCCTGTTTCTGGCTTGCCGACACGAACTCTTTCCTCTGGCAACTCGATTCCATGGTCACAACTGTTTCTCACCAAGTGAGTCAGTGGATCCGTGATCTTTTCTACAAGTCCTTTATCAAGCTCGGTTGCCTCTCCTTGGGTAACAAAGTCGACTTTCTTGCCCAATTTGCTTGCCAGATCGCGCAGCATCCGAGGGAAACGACTGAAAACGATTGACATGGGAATCATTCGGATGGACATGACGGACTCTTGCAAGTCTCGGGTGTTTCTATCCAAATCTGTCAAGCCCGTTAACAATTGCTGATATAGAGCAGGGTCGAGCGCCCGACTATTCTGCGCAAGCATGGCTTGCGTGATGACCAATTCACCGACGAGGTTGATCAATTGATCAACCTTGCTGATGGCCACCCTGATCGTCGCTGCTTCTGGTTGTGCATTGCTAGGTACCACCGGCTTAACGCTGCCCGGCACAGTTTTTGCCGCCCCAGCGTCCAACCGCGGCCCAGCTACCGGCTGCGCAACGACAGATGGGGTTGGCGATTCTGGGGCTCCTGGCGCTCCGTCGAAAAACCCAAATCCAGGCGAGGTCTGAGTCTCTGCAGGCGCAGCGCTGACAGTGGGAGTCACTGAAGTGGGAACAGGACCTTCGGCCGCTGAAGCTCCTTTTTCCGTGATCAGGACCTGCTCTCTTGAAACATGGAATGCAAACAAATCCAGCAAATCCTCATTTGACGAAGTTGTCTGTGCTTCAAAATACCGACTATTCTCGGCCGCCCCGGCTGGCGAAATAGATTTGATCTCACCCAGCCCTGGAATATCTCTGAAAAGTTCCGCAATAGCATCTGCTTGGCTAGGTTGATCCAAATGACTGATGTGGATTTCAAGCGTCCGTAAACTCACTGGTATAACCTCAGTCAACGGTCTGGCTGTCGGTGCTGGCTTGGCAATCGCCACAACTGGATTTTCCTTCACTTGCACGGGTGGTGGCGTACCGCTTGTCTGTGGGGCAGGCACTGCCGCTGGTACCTCGCCCGCTGCAAGAGAGCGAATTCGGCTCACCAAAGCCGCAGTCGCGGGCCCTTCTCCCACGTTGCCAGACTGGTGACAAGCCAGGAGTCCACGCGAGGCGTCGGCAGACTCCAGCAATACATCGACCATGGCAGATGTTGGATTCAGCTCATGCCGCCGCAGCTTGTCTAGCAAGGACTCCATCTGATGCGTTAACTCAGCGACATCAGAAAAGCCAAAAGTTGCAGCACCACCCTTGACTGAATGCGCGCAGCGGAAAATCCCATTTAACTCTTCATCATCGGCTGTTTCCAGATTCAAACCAAGCAACATCCGCTCCATCAAATCCAGATTTTCACCAGCTTCTTCGAAAAAAATCTGGTAGAACTGACTCAGATCGAAATCCGAACCGGACCCGCCACCCTCGTGATGCAATTCAGCCATAACTATCTCCGTAAATCTACTTTATTAACCACGCACCAAACCACCGCTACTTAATGACTTTTTTGATAACCTCAATCAACCTACTAGGGTCGAAGGGCTTCACCAGCCAACCGGTCGCCCCAGCTGCTCGGCCAGCCTGCTTCATCAAATCGCTGGACTCAGTCGTCAACATCAAAATCGGTATCGTTTTGAATTTGGGATGATCTCGCAGCATGCGAGTCAAACCTAACCCGTCCATACGAGGCATATTTTGGTCCGTCAGCACCAAGTCAAACGATTGGGATTGTGCCTTTTCAAACGCATCAATACCGTCGACCGCTTCGACAACTTGATACCCGGCACCCGTCAACGTGAACGACACCATCTTACGCATCGATGGCGAATCGTCAACAGTGAGTATTACAGGCATGAAAACTCCAAATACATCAGATGCAACAAATATCAAAATCAAAAAAGTTCAATGGATCCAGCCTGCATTTCATCCTGTGTCACAGGATTAGGTCGATCCGGAACTTCCTCAACAAAAGGCACCGCTTCCCCATCTTCGGCCCCCATCGAATCCGAAGCCAATCGGTAGGCACATCCTTGAAGAATTTTCGAGGTGTGCACAATCAGTTGCGAGGCCATGTCTTGAAATTGCAACTCGGTCACTGCGGCATGCAAAGCCGTACGCACACCCTCGAGTTCGTGCATGGCAACAAGAGCTGGGTCCGACAAATTGGCACTCGCCGCTGTGAACCGTTGCATCAAATTTTCCATGGTGTGGGCCAACAGCCCGTCCAACCGATTCAAATCATGAACAACGACCAACAAAGAATCTTGCACTTCAGCCACCAACATGACTGGAAGAGCCACCGTTGGGACTGAAAATGTTGACTGAGCTGACGTTTGCAATTGAATCTCCGCTTAAGGCGCCTTAAAACCTGCAGAATCGAAGTCGTGGACAATCATAGCGCCAATCATGCCAAACGACGATCAAAACCGCCCGACTTTATGCATCCTGCACCTCGAGGACTCTTTGAATGATCATGCGCTGGTTTTGCGCGAGTTCCAAAGATCCGGCGAAGCCGTCACGCTCCAACGTGTTGAGAGCCTGGGTGAATTTGAAAATGCTCTCAAAACTGCTTACTTTGATGTGATTTTGGCGGACTACCGTCTGCCAGGATTTACTGCCCTGGACGCCTGGCAGCTGATGAATCACAACAAAATTCGTCGGCCATTCATCCTGCTGTCTGGGGCCATTGGAGAAAGCGCTGCCGTCAAGGCGATACAGATGGGCATCAGCGATTATTTACCCAAAGACGACTTGTCAAAAATCAGGCACATCACTCAGCGCGCCATCGAAATGCATCGGATCTTGATCGCAAAGGAGACAGCCGACACCGAACTGGCCCATTCTGAACGGCAGCTGGCAAGTTTTGCAGAGCACCTGCAAATGACCATTGAGAATGAACGTGCAGCCATCGCCCGAGAAATTCATGATGACATTGGCGGCTCTTTGGCGGCGATCCGTTTTGACCTTTCTTGGATTGAACGGCACACCGTTGACAAAGCGACGCTCGATCACGTGCAGACAGCAACAGACATGCTTCACCATGCAGTGCAAGCCAGCCAACGCATCATGATGAATTTGCGCCCTGCCATACTCGACCAAGGCTTGGCCGCAGCCATTCAATGGCTCGCTAACAATTTTTCCAAAAGGTCAGGTATTGAAACGTTGGTGCAGGCGCAATTGCCGACCGAGCAGCTTTCCAGAACCATCCAGCTGACCGCCTACAGAACAGCGCAGGAAGCTTTAACCAATGTCAGTAAATATGCACAGTGCTCTTTGGTCAAAATCGAATTGACTGGCGACGATCGATTTGTGACACTGGAAATCACCGACAACGGATGTGGCATGAACGACAGCAACTTGGCGCTCACCACCGGGTTTGGCATCAAAGGGCTCAAGGAACGCGCTAAAACCATCGGAGGCTGGGTGGATGTGAGTTCAAAAGTCGGCTTCGGAACGTCGATCACTTTGTCGATTCCGATTCCTGATGGGCAAGTTACAACAGAGGAGCATTGATCTCATGATTCGCGTCATTTTGTGCGACGACCATGCCATGGTAAGACGGGGCATCAAGGACACATTGTCTGAGGCCGTGGATATCCAGGTTGTTGCTGAAGCAGGATCTTATGCCGAAGTACGCGACGCATTCAGAAATCACCCTTGCGACGTGTTGGTGCTTGACATCAACTTGCCTGGCCGCGGTGGACTGGAAGTATTGGCTAGCCTGCGAGAGGTCGACTCGCCCATCAAAGTCGTGATGGTGTCGATGTTTCCGGAGGACCAGTATGCGATTCGCTGCCTGCGCGCGGGAGCACAAGGTTACTTGAACAAAGCAGGCGATCCGGCTGATCTGATCACGGCTGTGCGCACCGTAGCGCAAGGGCGCAAATACGTCACCGCCAACGTGGCTCAGATGCTGGTGGACAACCTCAACGCACCAGAGAGTCTGGTTCTTCACGCCAGCTTGTCAGAGCGTGAACTTCAGACTTTGCTCAAAATTGCCTCCGGCAAACGCCTGTCTGATATTGCCGAAGAACTCATGCTCAGCCCCAAAACAGTCAGCGTTTACAGAGCCCGGGTACTTGAAAAGCTCAAACTCTCCAACAATTCAGAGATGACGGTCTACGCCATCCGTAACGGCCTGGTTTAAAACTGGGCTACTTGATGCCAAAAACTTCAATGGCCCGCGTCATCAGCGCCATCACGGGCTCATCAAGCATCGGTAAGGTGGCTGCCATACCAACCAAGCCCACCACCAACGTCACCGGAAAGCCAATGGCATAAATATTCATTTGCGGTGCGACCCTTGACACAATGCCCAGTGCCAGGTTGGCAAACATCAACATGCCCACCATCGGCAGTGCAATCCACAACCCACTTGCAAACAGGTCCACCCCCAAGTCGAGAACTTTGATTTGCTTCAAGGCTTCCAAAAAATTCTGATCCACAGGAAAAGTTTGAAAGCTCTTGATCACCGACATCAACACCAGCAAGTGGCCATTCATGGCAATGAACAAAAACAGCGTCATCTGCCCAAAAAAACGCGACACCGCGCTGGCCTGTGTATTCAGTGTGGGGTCAAAAAAAGCTGCAAAACTCAAACCCATCTGAAAACCCACCACTTCCCCAGCCAGTTCCACTGCAGCAAACACCACACGAATGGCAAAGCCTATCGCCAAGCCCACACCCACCTGTTGAATCACGGCACCCAACGCACCGTTATCTGTGATGCTGATGACCGGTTGCAAGCCCAAGGTTGGCTGCGCAGCCAAGGCCACAAAAAAGGCGAGGCCAATACGGGCTCTGACCGGAAATGCGCGGGACGACAGAACCGGCGCTGACGTGAACACCGCCAACGTCCGCAAAAATGGCCAGATCAATGGGGATAGCCACGCCGTCAACTGGGCTTCTGAAAACGTGATCACAGCACGAATCTGTTGCTACACCACGGCCGAAGGAATGGCCTCCAGGGTACGTCGTATGTACTCTACCAACGCAGTCAGCATCCAGGGTCCCGCCAGCGCAAATACTGCCATAGCCGCTATCAATTTAGGAACAAACGCCAGTGTCGCCTCATTGATTTGCGTGACCGCCTGAAACAAGCTGATCAACAGCCCCACAACCAAAATGATCCCCAGTACTGGGGCAGAGACCATCAACATCATCCACAAGGCGTCTTGCCCCATGGTCAACACCATTTGCGAGTTCATAGCGTACGCCTCATGTGACAAAACTGGCTGCCAGCGACCCAATCAACAGGTTCCAACCGTCAGCTAATACAAAGATCATCAATTTGAACGGCAAGGCCACCAGCACCGGTGACAACATCATCATGCCCAGTGACATCAGCACACTGGCAACCACGATGTCGATGACAAGAAACGGAATAAAAATCATGAATCCAATTTGAAAGGCCGACTTGAGTTCGCTGATGACAAAGGCCGGGACCAAAACCCGCATGGGAGCCGCCATCGCATCGGTGCCTACGTCCAACTTGGCCAACTTCACAAACAAAGCCAGATCCGACTGACGCGTCTGCTTTGCCATAAAGGAACGCATAGGCGCCTCGGCTTTGGGCAAAGCCTGCTCAAACGACAACGTATTGTTCGAATACGGCAGGTAGGCATCGCTGTAAACCTTGTCCAGCGTCGGACCCATGACAAACAGTGTGAGAAACAGCGACAGCCCCACCACCACCTGATTGGGCGGCGCCGATTGTGTTCCCAAAGCCTGCCGCAACAAAGACAACACGATCACGATTCGGGTGAATCCCGTCATCATCAGCAACACAGCAGGCAAAAATGACAGAGCGGTAAAAAACAGCAGTGTCTGCACCGGAACCGAATAGCTCGCACCTGTACTCCCAGTCCCCACCAGCAGCGGCAGTTGGGCGTTGCCCTGTGCCCAACTGGTGCCGTGTACTGCCAAGACCCCACCGAGGATCAGTAGTCTGGCGCTCCATTTCACAGCACTCTTTGACACGATCGACATCATAGGGAAGGACCTACACCCTGGAGGCAAGTGAAGTGCCAGGTGCATCCGACATCGCCACCGGCGTACTTACAGGCGCGTTGCTGGTATGCAGGCAAGAAATATTTTGTGCCGTGACACCCAATGTCAGCCAGACGCGCGCCTCTGGCGGCCCCACTTCCACCGTCACTACCCGTTGATGTGGCCCAACGGCAACCGCCGCAACCACTTTGGTGTTCATGGAAGACCCGACCGGGCCAACGCCCATGCGGCGCTGCAACCATTTCAGAGCAACAGGAATCAGTGCCAGCACCAGCACCACCAGCGTCAGTGACACCCAGGCAGCTGACATGGATCAACCGCCCTTACTGACCCGACGCAAGCGCTCAGACGGCGTCACCACGTCAGTCAACCGGATACCAAATTTGTCATTCACCACAACCACCTCACCCTGGGCAATCAAATAACCATTCACTAACACGTCCATCGGCTCACCCGCCAAGGCGTCCAGCTCTACCACCGAGCCCTGACCCAACTGCAAAATATGCTTGATGGGTACTTTGGTTCGCCCCAGCTCTACCGACAACAACACAGGGATATCCAGCACACGGTTGATGTCGTTGAACGGTGCATCCCCCCCCCCACCTCCCGATGAGGATGCAAAGGACCTCGACGCGTCCTCTGATAAAACACCACCGGGCGCGGGTCCATCAGCCGGGGTGTCCGCGCTCTTTTGCTCCATCAGGGCTTCGGCCCAGTCAGCCAGGCCGTCGTCTTCGGCGGGTTTGTCTTCAGTGGGCATGTTTATCACCTTTCCAATTGAGGTCATTGTTCCTCAAGCTCTTTTCAATCTTCAGCGCGTACTTGGCATTATGGGTGCCATATTGGCACTCAAAAATCGGTACGCCATCCACCTTGGCCTGAATCCTGGGCTGGCGATCCAACTCTATAAAGTCACCGGTCTTCATGGCCAAAAGCTGCTCAACCGTCGCGTCTGCGTGGGCCAATTCGGCCACCAGCACCACTTCTGCCGCTTGAATTTCCCGCGTCAACACATTCACCCATCGACGATCCACCTCGATCGAGTCGCCCTGCGTCGATGAGTACAACACATCCCGAATGGGTTCCAGGGTGGCGTAAGGCATGCAAAAGTGAATCGCACCAGTGATCTCACCAATTTCAAGCTGAAACGACGTTGACACCACAATCTCACTGGGTGTTGCAATATTGGCAAACTGGGGTTGCATCTCAGAGCGCTGGTATTCGAGCTCCAACGGGTAGATACCTACCCAGGCTTTTTTGTACTCCTCGGTGATCACATCCACCATACGGTTAATCACCCGCTGCTCAGTCGCCGAGAAATCGCGTCCCTCAATTCGCGTCTGAAACTTGCCAATTCCGCCATACAAGGACTCGATCACCCCAAAAACCAACGCAGGCTCACAAACGATGAGACCGCTACCGCGCAACGGCCGAATCGCCACGATGTTGAAGTTGGTGGGCACTGCCAGTTCGCGCAAGAATGCGCTGTAGCGCTGCACGGTCACTGGCCCCACTGATATTTCAGGGCTTCTGCGAATAAAGTTAAACAAACCCACGCGCAAGTTGCGAGCAAACCGCTCGTTGACAATCTCCATGGTGGGCATGCGCCCACGCACAATGCGCTCTTGGCTAGAGATGTTGTAAGAGCGAACCTCGCCACTTTCCGCTACCTCTTCCGTTAGCTTCTGGCTTTCCCCGGTGACACCCTCTAGCAGGGCATCGACCTCTTCCTGGGATAAAAACGATTCACTCATGGCTATCTGAACAAATCATCACTGAACAATCAAACTGGAAAACAGAACGCCCACCACCGGATAAGCCACCGGCGCTTTCTTGCGCACTTTTTTACCGGGAACGGGCTCAGGCTCAGGCTCTCCACCACCAAATGGCACCGATGCCTCGCGCAAAATATCTTCGATCAACTTTTGCTTGCCTTCAGCAGAAAGCAATTCTTCCGCTGTCCGCTGTGACAGCAGCATC
This sequence comes from Rhodoferax sp., assembly GCA_020048255.1. Lineage (GTDB taxonomy): Bacteria > Pseudomonadota > Gammaproteobacteria > Burkholderiales > Burkholderiaceae_C > Rhodoferax. The sequence goes on from JAIFMR010000170.1 coordinate 10,383, forward strand.
AACACGCCACTGCGGATCGTCGGCATAAACGCTTTGACCGTATCTGACGCCTTGGCATCCTGAACCTCAAGAGTGATACCCACTTGGGCGACTCTCTCACCACCGGCATCCGCCAAATTCACCACCATGTTGTCCATGGGCAGGTACACCGGTGGCGCTTTAGCCGCACCATGCGCTGCGGGTGCATGGGCTGCAGGCTCTGATGCACCTCCGCCTTCTTCTTCGGCAGCCGCGGCCGCCGCGGCACGCTGCTTACTGATGTACAAGAAGGCGCCGCCGCCACCCAAAGCCAACACCAACACAGCGCCAACGATCATGATCAGCTTCTTCTTGCTGTTGCCGGCCGGCTTGGCGGCGGCATCGGCCTCAGCCGCTTCAGGTTTGCTTGCCACGATGTTTCCTTTGGTACGTTATACAAATGTCATTATTCAGCAGAGAGCTCCTCGCGAGTCGTCTCATCAACCGACCAACAACCCGCTATCTGTTGCATTAGCGAGTCTACCTTCACACATACAAGTCCAAAGACTGCCCAACAGCGCGGTTGGCGCTACGAGTCACTGTCGCCGCCAGAGGTTCAACCGACAACAGTTTCGCCTGGCGAATCGTCGACGACTTGGGCTGATCACCCTCACCTTGTCCCCTTTCCCGGCCTGACGTCCCCACCGACATGCCCGTCAGTTGGAGTCCCTCGCTGGACAACATCTCTTTGAGCTGTGCAGAGGCATTCTCAAGCACTTGGCGCACATCCGCTTGATTGCTCCAAAAATCGATTTGCGCCTGATCGCCATCGAGTGAAATCCGAACCTCCACCGGCTCATTCCCAAAACCATCCAGCGTGAGTTCGGCACTCTGAACACCGTGGGTCACCCAATAACTCACTGTTTCGGCCACTTGTGTGTCAGCGACCACCGCAACTGTGGGTGCCACCTCGTAAGTGGGATTGATGCCCAATTTATCCATTAAGCTATTACCAAACGCCCCCTCCAACCCCGATCCGGGCTGTGACGACAAGGGTTTGCCAGATCGCTCCTGTGGCCGCATGAACCCCTGCGCCTCGGTCATCATCGACACCATTTGTGCAGCATCTTGCGCTGCAGTTATCTGGACAGTCGTTGGCATCGCCTTCACATCCCGGCTGTCGTTCAGTGCATTGCCAAATGCCAATGATTGGGACAGGGGCGATCGCTTGTGACTGGCGAGCACGTCAACACCCCTTGCGTCGATGAGCTCAGCTTTCTCATTTGGCGGTTGGGTCACTTCTGCGGCTTGAATGACTGGCGGCGATTGACGTTGTGCCGCCAAGGTAGCTGGTGTTGCGCCTGCTGATGTCGACATGCTGCGCACCTCGGTTCTACTTCTTTGCCCGCCCTCGGAAGAATCGGAACCCTTTGTTGTCAACGGCGTAGTTGATACTCCCTGGGCTGTTTGCAAACCTGACCGCGCCGCCATGGCAAGCGACGCAATTGGGGCTGATGTCGCGACGCTTGCGGCTTGGGGAACGGTCCCGGGTAATCCATCGGGTGATGGGGTTACGGTTGACATACCAGCGAAGTTTGCAAGAACCAGATTCTCCGGCAGCGCATTTAATTCATTACTTGTAGCAATCAACGCTTTTCCCACGTGGGCTAACGACTCATTCCCTTCAAGGCTTTGAGATTCTCCCGCAATCAAGGGATCCGTCATCTTGAGGTCCTCTTCTGGAATCGCATCAGCCATCAAGTTCATCAATGCTGAAAAACCACCGCCTGCAACGCCAGCCGATGCATCGCCCGCTGTCGGCTTCTTGCCACTGCGATGCTCCATGCCGGCCACGGCCTTGGCGCTGTGGTGTGTGCTCTTTGCTTCGATACTCATGATTGACTCTCCATTTCAAGTCGCTGTTGTCGCTGAGTCTGCAAACTGGCAAACTCATCCATCTGTTTCTGTTCGCGGCGCTGCTGGGTTTTCGCGAGCGTCGCCTGCCGCCCCGCCAACACCTGTTTAAAACTTGCCAGCCGGAATTCCGCCCGCAACACCACCTGTTTGGCCGCATCCACCCGCTGCCGGGTGCCAGAAATGACCCCGTCCTGTAATGAAATCGCCTGGTTCAGGCGGGCCATGAATTGGTAATGGTGCTGCAACAACTCTGGCGAGGTGCTGATTTGTGCCCCCTGCATCCAACGTTGCTCGGTCTCTTGCGCATACTGTTGTAATTGCTGCATTTGTCCCTGCGCAAATGCATCCGCCTGCATGGTCTTTTGCAGCTGGGCCCTCGCTTGGTCGCGTTGCGCGGCAGCCAGGTCAATGGCCAAAAGAAGGCTTTTCAGTGCAGCCATGGTGTCGCCTAGACCCTGTTCAGGGACAGTGCAGCACGCATGTCCCGCACACTGCCCTCCATCGGAGCAGCCTCAAACATATCTTGCTGCAAGAACTGCATCATGGGTTCGTGCAGGGCAATCGCCTCGTCAAGCGCCGGGTCAGAGCCGCTCACGTAGGCGCCAATCTGCACCAGATCTCGGGCCTTTTCATAGCGCGAATAGGTAGCCTTGAAGGTTCTGGCCAATTCAAAATGCTCGCGCGACACCACGTTGTGCATCACCCGTGAGGCCGACTGTTCCACATCAATGGCCGGGAAATGCCCTGCCTCTGCCAGGCTACGAGACAGCACAATGTGGCCGTCCAAAATCGCTCGGGCGGCGTCGGCAATTGGGTCTTGCTGGTCGTCCCCTTCTGACAACACCGTGTAAAAAGCCGTGATGGAGCCCACGCCATGCAGGCCATTGCCACTGCGCTCCACCAACTGGGGCAATTTGGCAAAACAAGACGGCGGGTAACCCTTGGTGGCGGGGGGTTCGCCAATTGCCAAGGCGATTTCCCGCTGCGCCATGGCATACCGTGTCAACGAATCCATCAGCAGCAACACGTGTTTGCCCTTATCCCGAAAGCTCTCGGCTACGGC
>JAIFMR010000236.1 GCA_020048255.1 Rhodoferax sp.
ACACACACCAGGCGCTGAAGTGGGATCTCAACGCTGACATTTTTCAGGTTGTGGTCACACGCGCCCTCCAGAATCAGTCGGGGCGTATTCGCCGCCACCAGCCGTTTGAAACCCAGCCCGACCGTCTTGCGGCCACCCAGGTAGGCACCGGTCAGCGTGTCGGCATTGCGCAAATCTGCGGTGCTGCCATCAAACACAATTTGACCGCCGCGCTCGCCCGGGCCAGGGCCCATGTCGATCATGCGGTCGGCGGCCAGCATCACCGCCGGGTCGTGCTCCACCACCACCAGGGTGTTGCCGGCGTCCCGCAGGCGCTGCATGGCCACAATGATGCGGTGCATATCTCGCGGATGCAGGCCGATGCTGGGCTCATCCAGCACAAACAAGGTGTTGACCAGCGAAGTGCCCAGGGCGGTGGTCAGGTTGATGCGCTGCACCTCACCGCCACTCAGGGTGCGACTTTGCCGGTCCAGCGTGAGGTAGCCAATGCCGACTTCACAAAGGTACTTCAGGCGCGTGCTGATTTCTTCAAACAGCAGCTTCAAGGCTTTGGTGCTGGCTTCTGAGGCCACAGCAGCAATAGGTGGGTTGGAGGGGGCGGGGACATCGGATGCCGATTTCGAGGCAGCGAAGCTGACGTATGAGGCGTCCGGTGTCCCCACCCCCTCCAACCCACCCTGCATCGCATCAAAAAATTGCCTTAGCTTGTCCATCGGCAGCAGCATCAAATCATGCAAACACAAGCCCGGCAGGGCCTGCAGTTGCGCTGGCGTCCACTTCACACCGGGGGACAAAAAGCGCTTGTGGGGGGCCAGCACCGCATCGGCATCGGCTTGGGAGCCCACACGCCACAACAGGCTCTCGGTTTTCAGGCGGGCGCCGCTGCAATCCGGGCACGGCGTGTAGCTGCGGTACTTGGATAGCAGCACCCGAATGTGCATCTTGTACGACTTTGTCTCCAGGTACTCAAAAAACCGCTTGATGCCAAACCAGTGCTGGTTCCACTTGCCGTTCCACTGTGGCGAGCCGTTGATGACCCAGTGCTGCTGATCTGGGGTGAGCTTGTTCCACGGCGTGTCCCGCGGAATGCCTGCTGTCTCGGCGTGGCGCATCAAATCGTCTTGCGCCTCTTGCCAGGCCGGGGTTTGCATCGGCTTGACCGCCCCCGCGCGCAGGGTCAATTTGTCGTTCGGAATGACCAGGCCGTAGTCGACACCAATGACCCGGCCAAAGCCACGGCAGGTGTCACAGGCGCCCACTGCCGAGTTGAAGGAAAACATCGACGCGATCGGGTCGGTGTAGCGCAAATTGCTTTCCGGGCAATGCAGGCCCGTGGAAAAGCGCCAGATTTCTGGTGCACTCAATTTTTCTGAATCAGGAGCACTCTGCGCAGTATTTATAAGGGCTAGAGGCTGATTGAGCACATAAACATGGAGGCGGCCGCTGCCATGTTTCAACGCCACTTCAATGGCTTCGAGCACACGGGCGCGCTCGGCAGAACCCAGCTTGAAGCGGTCGGCCACCACGTCCAATACCTTGCGCTTGTCGCTTGCCGTGGCTTGCGCTGATTTGAGGTCAGAGCCCGATTTGGATGGAGCTTTCGGACTATGGGCGCGCTGCTTAGCAGAATCGGGATCCGACCCCAAATCGACTTCACGCTCGGCCTGGATTTTTGTAAACCCGCTCACCGATAGCCACTGCTCAATTTCTTCGGGTGTCGCCGTGGCCGGCAGTTCGACCGGGAAGGTGATGGCCAGCCGAACATCGCCGGCCTCATGCACCTGGTCCAAGCTGCCACCCGACGCCAAGGTGCCAGCGCGCGCCAGCAACTCGGCATAAATCGTCTCAGGGGTGTCGTGGCGCACCGGCTGCGCGGTATCACGGTCAAACAGTTGGCCCGCGCGGGCAAACAAGAGCTTCAGGTGGTCATTGAGCTCGGTCATCGTGCCCACGGTGGAGCGGCTGCTGCGCACCGGGTTGGTCTGGTCAATGGCAATCGCCGGTGGCACGCCATCCACCCTGTCCACCGCTGGCTTGTCCATGCGGTCCAGAAACTGCCGTGCATAGGCGCTGAACGTTTCCACATAGCGGCGCTGGCCTTCGGCAAACAAGGTGTCAAACACCAGGCTGGACTTGCCCGAGCCGCTGGGGCCGGTGACCACAGTCAGCTCGCCAGTACGAATATCCAGGTCCAGATTTTTGAGGTTGTGTTGACGCGCGCCGCGAATGCGGATGGTGCCTTGTGACATGCTGAGAGCCTTCGATGGTGTGGCCCAGGATTCTAGGGACTCGCCATTAACCTCCCTGCCAGATAAGCACGCAGCATCGGCAAGGCGTCCAGACCCCAAAACAGGTGGCCATCCACCTCCAACGTCGGCACGCCGAACACATCCTGCGCCAGGGCGGCGCCAGTATTCGCCCGCAGAGCTGCCTTGACAGCCTCACTGTCGGGCAACAAATCCGGCGCCAACTGCGTGGTGAGCGCCTGCAGCCGCTGGGCGTCAGCGGCGTCTTGCCCACCCTGCCAGACATGCCGAAACACGGTCTCGCAGACATACCGGTTGGCGTCGCCCTGCGCACCGCCACACGCCACCGCCAGACGCAACAGCGGCAGCGAGGCAAACGGGTGCATCGCCGGCATGTGCAAATCCACGCCGTGCTGGTGCGCCAGCCCAGCTGCCCGTGGTGCTTGAGCAAGGCACCAAACACCACCGGCTTGTAGCTGACGCTGTAGCTGTGGCCCATCAAGGCTTCTGGCAGGGCCTCAAACGCCAAATAGGCGTAGGGCGAAATGAAGTCCAGGTAGAAAGTGATGTGCTTCACACCGCGTAACGCGTGATGCGTTCTTCAATGCGCGCCCAGACCTGGCGCTTGTAAGCATCGTCAGCCTGGCCCCAGCGGCCAATTTCATCGAGCGTGCGCAGGCACCCTTGGCACACCCCCAGGGCCTCGTCCATCTGACATACCGACATACACGGCGAGGGCACCGCCTTGACGCCATTGGGGTCGCTGGCCCTGATGCCTCTTGCGCTAGCTGCTACAAAAGAAAGAGCTTTTTGGTTCAGACTCACAGCAACTCCTGCTCGGCCACGTCCGCCAACGGGGCGCCGGTCAAACTCAACAAATCCGCAGGCTGCAGCTTGAACACCCCGTGTGGATGCCCTGCTGCGGCCCAAATCTCGTCAAAGCGCAACAAATCACGGTCAATCAGCGTGACTGGCGCCTGCGCGTGACCCACCGGGGACACCCCACCAATCGAAAAGCCAGTGCTGGCTTTGACAAAGGCCGCATCGGCGCGGCCCAGCTTTTGGCCTGGGGCACACACCAGCGCCTGCACTTTTTTCTCGTCCACGCGCCGGTCGCCCGAGGCAATTACCAGCACCGCGACGTTGTCGGGCTTGCGTTTGAAAATGATGCTTTTGGCAATTTGACCCAAAGCGACCCCGAGCACGTCGGCAGCCTGCTGGGCGGTTCTGGCCGCGTCATCCAGCAACACGGGCGTGTGCGGATGCCCCTTGTCACGCAAGCACTGCGTCACCCGCTGTACCCCTTCCGGCCATGCTGCCAACTCTGCGGCGTCCATCAACTGGTGCGCTTGTTGAACAGCGCCTTGCCGGCACGGGCGTTGGTGGGACGCTGCAGGAAAGGTCAATGCCGGTATCGATGTCCATGCCGTGCAGCAGGTAGACCACATCCTCAGTGGCGACGTTGCCTGTCGCGCCCTTGGCATAGGGGCAGCCGCCCAGGCCGGCCACCGAGGTATCAAACTGCCAGACACCCATTTGCAGGCACATCAACGTGTTGGCCAACGCCTGGCCATAGGTGTCATGAAAGTGCCCCGACACGTCGTTGATGTCATAGTGCTTCAGCGTGGCTTCCACCGCGCGCTGCACCTTCAGGGGTGTCCCGACACCAATGGTGTCTGCCACACCGACATGCTGCACACCAATGCTTTTCATCAGGCCGGCCAAATAGTCCACCCGCTGCGGCGCGACCTCGCCCTCGTACGGACAACCCACGGTGCAACTCATGGCACCGCGCACGTAAATACCAGCAGCCCGTGCTGCGGCCACCACCGGTGCAAAGCGCTCGATGCTCTCAGCAATCGAGCAATTGATGTTTTTCTGACTGAAAGCCTCGCTGGCCGCTGCAAACACCACAATCTCGTCCGGTCGGGTCAGCAACGCCGCCTCAAAACCTTTGAGGTTGGGCGTCAGCACCGAATAACGCACGCCAGGCAAGCGCTGAATGCCTGCCATGACCTCGGCGTTGTCCGCCATCTGCGGCACCCACTTGGGTGACACAAAACTGGTGACTTCGATCTCTTTCAGGCCGGCGGCCTGCAGGCGGTGCACCAGCTCGATCTTGATCGCCGCGGGTACCGGCTGCTTCTCGTTTTGCAGACCGTCACGGGGGCCGACTTCGACTAATTTGACGCGGGGAGGGAAGGACATAAAGGCTCAATCAGGTAGAAATTCGAGCTTGCCTTGATCAGTGCGCAACCGTGGCGCTGAGCTTGACGCCTAGAGCCGAAAGCAGTTTGAGCATGGTGTCATAACGCGGTTTGGCACCCGGTGACAGTGCTTTGTAAAGACTCTCGCGGCCCAAACCTGCATCCCGCGCCAACTGAGTCATGCCACGCGCTCGGGCAACGTCTCGTACCGCCGTCAGAAAAACTTCAGGATTGGGATCGTCCAAAGCCGCAGAAATATAGTGTGCAATCGTTTCCTCATCACCCAAATAATCGGCTGAATCAAAGGTCGCAAATTTGGTCATGGAACTACTCCTGATTCAAGGTTCGCGCCATTTCCAAGGCACGTTTGACATCACGCTTTTGACTGGACTTATCGCCTCCGATGAGCAGCAAGTAGACCACCTCAGCATGACGCGTGAAATATATACGGTAACCCGGCCCAACATGGATTCGCATTTCAGACACCCCTTCGCCCACCGGCTCACAGTCACCAAAATTTCCATGTTCAGCAGAACGAATACGTAGAGCAATTCTGGCGCGGGCCACCTTGTCCTTGAGTCTTGTCAGCCAAGCATCAAATTCATCAGACCGCAAGAACGTGTTCATTTGATAACCATTGTATCCATGTAGATACTAAATTTGATCTGACTCGCCCAAGTAGACACAAACCAAGAGCCAAGCCGACTACTGATAAAACGCTTCGACCTTGCCTTTGAGCTTGATGGTCAGCGGGTTGCCTTTGCGGTCGCGGGTTTTGGCCACGGGCACGCGAATCCAGCCCTCGCTGATGCAGTATTCCTCCACATCAAAGCGGTCTTTGCCGTTGAAGCGAATGCCCACGTCGTGCTCAAAGGCCGCCGCCAGGTGGTGTGGGCTGCGCGGGTCGGCCGACAGGTGGTCGGGCAGTTCGGGCCGCGTCGGTGCAGGCTCAGTTGAAAGGGCGGGAGGAGTCAGGACAGCGTCGTTCATAAATGGTCAGGATAAATAGGCAAACAGGGGGCAATTTTGCATGATTGCCGGGAAAGGGTCTGTATAAAACGCCTTGCGTGGCATCACTGAACCTGACTCAAACGCTCAGCCATGCGGGTTTGCCAACCAGCGCCCGTGGCTTTCCACCGTGCAATCACATCCTCGGGCAAGCGCAATGAAATCAATTTGCGCGGGTTGGCAGAATGAGGCCGCCCACCTTTGCGGACAGTGGCGCGCGCCAACATGTCATCGGTCAATTCGGGCAACTCTTCAAACTCTGCCGCCTGCAGCACATGGTCATCACTGCGCTGCAGATCAGACTTCAAGGTAGGGCGCGATGCGTTTTTGCTCTCGTTCATTGGCTTTCCTCATACTGAACACATGGCGAGCCGCGCCACGCGGTGTGTACCCAATCACCACCATCCGCCCCTCAAGCCTGCCGTAACAGATCATGCGGACTTCACCATAGTCCATCCGGGTGTCTTGCAATTCCAAAGTCACGCCCGCAAACACCACGGAGGCATCCTCAAAAGCCAGTCCGCGCTCCGCCAGAGCCAGGTCCCTTTTGGCCGGATCGGAGGTAATAAGCATAGAGTTATTGTATTTACAAAAACATACAATTGACAGATCACCCGATCAATACCCCCGCGCCACATCCACCCAACCGGCAACCCGTTCTCCGCGTTGCAGTGCTTCAATTTTGCTAGCAATCTGCGCAATGCTGGTCTGACGCAGGGTGCGTGCTGAGGTATGTGGCGTGAGGATAATTTTTGGCTCGTGCCAAAACGGGTGATCCGGCGGCAGCGGCTCGGTGCGAAACACGTCCAGCGTGGCACCGGCCAGATGGCCACTGGCGATCAGCGCCAGCAAATCCTCATCCACCAGATGCGCACCGCGCGCCACATTGATGACATAGCCGCCGGGTTGCAATCGGCTCAAAGCGTCACTGTTCATGATGTTTTGCGTGTCGGGAGTCAGCGGCAACAGGTTCACTAGCACCCGGCTGCTGGCCAAAAAGTCGTTGAACTGCGCCGCACCACTGAAGGCGCGCACGCCGGCCAACGCTTTGGGGTTGCGGCTCCAGCCATTCACCGGGAACTCAAAGTGCGCTAAAGCCTGCGCCACCCGCGCACCCAGCACACCCTGCCCCATCACCCCCACCGGAAAATCGGTACGCAGGCGCGGCGGATGAAACGTCCATTGGCCCGCACGCATGTCATCGGCATAGGTGTTCAGATCACGAAAGTGTCGTATCACCGCCTGGCAAACGTATTCAGCCATTTGCACCGCCATGCCCGCATCGTCCAGCCGCACGACGGTGGCTTGCGGCGGCAGACGCAGCCTCAAGAGCGCGTCCACCCCAGCCCCGATGTTGAAAATCGCTCTGAGCTGCGGCTGTTCATCAAAAAACTGCTGCGGTGGCTGCCAGACCACGGCGATGTCTGCCGCGGGGGCGCCCGGCTGCCAAACGCTCACCTGTGACTGCGGCAAAGCGGCACGTAGGCCTGCCAACCAGGGTTCGGGTGGAGTGTTGGTACAGCAAAAGCTCAGGCAAAACGGTGTCATAAACGCATCCAAGAAGGGATCGACTCTCGCCCAGTTAGCAAGGGAAAACAGTC
>JAIFMR010000190.1 GCA_020048255.1 Rhodoferax sp.
CGGGCCATGGCCAGCAGCATCTTTCGGAAAGACTCTGCCTGATTTTCTTCACGGGTATTGAAGTGCAACTTTTCAAGTTTGGTCAAGCCATCGACCAACTCGGCCACCGATGAGCCAAAGCGTTCAATCAGGTCGGTCTTTGACACACCACAGTCTTCCATGGCGTCGTGCAGTAGCGCCGCCATCAGGGCCTGGGCATCAAGCTTCCATTCGGCACACTGGGCTGCCACTGCAATCGGGTGGGTAATGTAGGGCTCGCCACTGTTTCTTAACTGGCCCAAATGGGCCTCGTCAGCGAAACGGTAAGCCAGCCGAACACTGGCCAAGTCTGCCGGGCTCAGGTAATCCAGTTTGCTGGTCAATGTGGCCAAGCTTGCAGCGGCCGCGTTCACCTCAGCCGCATTCGGCATGAGGGGCGCCGCATGCACGGGGTGCATGGTCGCTGGCTGACTGGGTTTGTGGGGAGCGCTCATGCTTTGAATATAGCGCGGACGCGCCGCCTTTAGGGAGCGGGCAATAAAAAAGCACCGCAAAGCGGTGCTTGACTCAGGGGGATGCGTGTCAACTCAAAGCGGCACTTTTTTCAGCATCTCGATGCCGATCTTGCCAGCTGCAATTTCGCGCAGGGCGGTCACGCCTGGTTTGTTTTTGCTTTCCACTTTAGCGGTATGGCCGTGGCTCAGCATGCGAGCACGGTAAGACGCTGCCAACACCAGTTGAAAGCGGTTAGGAATCTGCAGCAAGCAGTCTTCGACGGTGATACGGGCCATGAATTCTCCAAAACCAGGTGAGCGCACTAAGAAATATGCAGTGCTTTGAAAGTCTCCGCCCTTGCGCGGCGCTGCGCAAGATACTTGAGTCGCTGCGAGTGAACTATTGACTTCAGGTCAAAAAGTGCCCTGTCGAACGACTCGTTGATTATAACGAAGTCAAATTGGTGCACCTGGGCCACCTCGACGGCGGCATTTTGCAGGCGGACTTCAATCACTGCCGCCGAGTCCTCACCGCGCCGCTCCAACCTGGAGCGCAATTCTTCCCAACTGGGGGGCAAGATGAAGATGGTCACCGCGTTGGCAAAGATCTTCTTGATCTGCAGCGCCCCCTGAAAATCAATCTCCAGGATGACATCCGCGCCCTGCGCCATGCGCTCTTCAATGGCTTTTTTGGAGGTGCCGTAGCGGTGGTTATGCACGTTGGCCCATTCCACAAACGCGTTGCTTTGCACCATGTTGTCAAACTCGGCTTCCGAGGCAAAGAAGTACTCGCGTCCGTGTTTTTCCTGGCCACGGGGTGCGCGCGTGGTGTGTGACACCGACGGTTGCACGTGCGAGTCCAATTCCAGCAGGGCCTTGACCAAGCTGGACTTGCCGGCACCGCTGGGCGCTGCAACCACGAATAAATTACCCGGATACTCCATCTGCGTGCCGCCTATGAGTTGGATTTAAGGTGGCGCTATTCTATGTTTTGCACCTGTTCGCGCATCTGTTCGATCAGGACTTTCATGTCGACAGAAATATGGGTCAGCTCCAACGCGGCCGACTTGGACCCCATCGTGTTGGCCTCCCGGTGCAGTTCCTGAATCAGAAAGTCCAGGCGCTTGCCGATTTCTCCGCCCTTTTTAATCAGGCGCTCGATTTCATCGAGGTGTGCGCCCAGCCGTGTCAATTCCTCTGCAACATCGATCCGGATCGCGAAAGAGGTAGCTTCCGTCAGCGCGCGGTCACGCGCCATGTCGGCGCTGGTGTTGCCATCGGCCAAGCCCATGGCCTCGGCCCAGCGGTCCAAAAAGCGTTGCCGCTGCTGTGCCACCAGTTGGGGGATCAGTGGCGCGGCTTGTGCCGCCAGGCCACGCAACTGTGCCACGCGGTCGTTCAGCATGCTGGCGAGTTTGGCGCCCTCGCGCGCACGTGCTGACATCAGCGCCTCCAGCACTTGGTCCATCAGCGCGTCAAGCGTCTGTTGCCAGTCTTGCTCAGGGCTTTCCTGGTTGACTGCCAGACGAATCACTTCAGCCACGCTGAGCGGTTCAGCCTGGGGTAACCAGGCTTTAACATTGTCCTGAATGGCGTTGAGGCGTTGCAACAGCCGCGTGGACGGCTCTGCCACCACCGCAGCCGAGCTGCCCTCAATGGAGGCTCGGCATTCCACCTTGCCACGCTTGAGCTTGGCGCCGAGCTTTTCGCGCAGGGCGGGCTCACAAGCGCGAAGCTCTTCAGGCAGCCGGAAAGTCAGGTCGAGAAACCGGCTGTTGACCGACCTGACCTCGATGCCCAAGCGGCTGGCTGGGGAGCCTTTGGTCTCGCCGTCGGGGGTTTCTTTGGTGGCGCTGTGCTGGGCACTGGCATAACCAGTCATGCTGTAAACTGACATTTGGGTGGCTTTTCAATGAAATGAGTTTGAGAATAACCCGGTTCTTACTCTGCTTGTGGTCTGCTGATTGAAAAATATGTCCAAGGTTAAGCCGTCACCATTGCCTCCAGGTACCGTCATTGGGGGGTATCGCGTCATCCGTCGGGTTGCGGCGGGTGGTTTTGGTGTGGTGTATCTGGCCACCGGTTCGGACGGGCAACAAGTGGCCATCAAGGAGTACCTGCCAGCCTCTTTGACCTCCCGTGAGCCAGGCGCCTTGGCGCCCCAGGTGGATTCTGAAAAGTTGTCGCTTTACCGCCTGGGCCTGAAGAGTTTTTTTGAAGAAGGTCGGTCGCTGGCGCAGATTTCTCACCCGTCTGTGGTGAGCGTGATGAACTTCTTTCGGGAAAACGAGACGGTTTACATGGTGATGAATTACCTGGAAGGCGCCAGCCTGCAGGATTTCATCATCATTGCGCGTGACTTGAAACAACCCAAGGTGTTTCGCGAGTCCACTATCCGGTCACTGTTCGAAGAAATTTTGCGGGGTTTGCGCATTGTTCACCAGCACAAGATGCTGCACCTGGACATCAAGCCGGCCAACATCTTCATTACTGACGAAAACAAGGCCGTGCTGATTGATTTTGGTGCCGCCCGCGAGGTGTTGAGCAAAGAGGGCAACTTCATCCGCCCGATGTACACGCCGGGCTTTGCCGCCCCGGAAATGTACCGGCGTGACAGCACCATGGGCCCGTGGACTGATATTTACGCCATTGGTGCGTGTATGTTCGCTTGCATGCAGGGCTACCCGCCCACTGAAGCGCCGCAGCGCCAGACCAACGACCAAATGTTGCAGACCCTCAAGAAATCGCAAGGGGTCTACTCTGACAATTTGATCGAAGTGGTGCAGTGGTGCATGGCGCTGGACCCGTTGGCCAGGCCGCAGTCAGTGTTTGCCCTGCAAAAGGAGCTCAACAGCCCGGGTGAGCGGCGGTACACGCGCCTGACCGTGGGCGACAAAGTGCGTTTGCAGTTTGACAACATGGTGTCTGGCACCAAAAAGACCGTCCTTAAAACCACTGACCTGAGCAAAAAGGGTTCATGAAGTTTTCTGTTTTTCAGGTCAGCCGCAAAGGCGGGCGCGAAAAAAACGAAGACCGCATGGGCTACTGCTACACCCGGCTGCGCAACTGGCCTTGCAGACCATCTCGGCACTGTTTCAAGCCGAGGCCAAGCCGGAGCTGGTCGATGTGGACGCATTCTTGCGGCGGGCGGTGCTGGCTGCGCATCACCAGATCTTGCGCTACGCCATCGACCGGGCCATGTTTGATTCCCCACGCACCACCATTGTGTTGGCGGTGGTTCAATCCGGCGCCATCACCTGGACGCACTGTGGTGATTCGCGCCTGTATCTGCTGCGCCAGGGTGAGTTGATGACACGCACCCGCGACCACTCCCTGATTGAACAGGACCGGCAAAAGCGCGTGGTGGCCCCGCCGGGTGACCGCCGCAACCGCAATGTCCTGTTCACGTGCCTCGGGTCCCCCACCATGCCGGAATACTCGGTGACCGGACCGGTAACCTTGCTCCAGGGCGACCGGGTCATGTTGTGCTCTGACGGCCTGTGGTCCACCGTGCCTGAAAAAGACATCGTGCGGGAGCTGGCGACCAAGCCGGTGGGGCTGGCGGTCCCGGATCTGGTGGAGCAGGCTTTGCGCATGGCCGGGGCATCGTCCGACAACGTCACCTGCCTGGCCATGCAATGGGAAACGCCAGACATCCTGGCCTCATCCCCGGGCAGTGTGTTCACGGATTCGATTAGTGAAGGTGTTTTTGCCTCCACCGTGCAGTCGGGCTGGCTGGATGCCGCAGACGACCTGGACGATGCCGCCATTGAGCGCTCGATTGCTGAAATCAACGCAGCCATTCGGCGCACCAGTCTGAAAAAAGGCTGATTTTTTAAAAAGGTTCTACGGATGAGTGACTACTTACGCGCCGACGGCCGCGCCCATGACGCCCTGCGCGCAGTGCGTATCACCCGCAACTACACCATGCATGCCGAAGGGTCGGTGCTGATGGAGTTTGGCAACACCAAGGTGCTGTGCACCGCGTCGGTCGAAGAAACCGGGCCACCCACACCCGCAGCGACCGAGAGGCCGCGCGCGGCAAGCAGACCGGTCGCACCCAGGAAATCCAGCGGCTGATTGGCCGCGCCCTGCGCAGCGTGTTTGATTTGAAACTATTGGGTGAGCGCACCATTCATCTGGACTGCGACGTGTTGCAGGCGGACGGCGGTACCCGCACGGCGGCCATTACCGGCGCCTTTGTGGCGGCGCAAGATGCGGTCAATGGCTTGCTAAGCCAGGGCAAGCTCAGCGCGTCGCCGATTCGCGACCAGGTCGCGGCCATCTCTGTGGGCATTGTGCAAGGCGCACCGCTGCTGGACCTCGAGTACCGGGAAGACTCGGCCTGCGATACCGACATGAATGTGGTGATGACTGGCTCGGGTGGTTTTGTGGAAGTGCAGGGCACGGCCGAAGGCGCACCCTTTACCCATGCCGAGATGCAAGCCCTGCTGGCGCTGGCTGACAAAGGCATTCGCGAGCTGGTGGCGCAGCAACATCAATGTTATTGAATTGATAGCTTCTTGCCCTGATGGGGTAAGGGCTAGAGGGCTTTTATATGAAAATTGTTTTGGCATCCAACAACCCCGGTAAGCTCACTGAATTACATGCCATGTTTGCGCCCTTGGGGTTTGAGCTCATCACCCAAGGCAGTCTGGGCATTGCCGAGGCGGCCGAGCCTTTTCATACCTTCATTGAAAACGCGCTGGCCAAGGCGCGCCACGCCGCCCAGCACAGCGGGCTGCCTGCCGTGGCTGACGATGCGGGGCTATGTGTGGATGCTTTTGGTGGTCTACCCGGCGTGGATACTGCGTACTACGCTACGAAATTTGGCTATGCCAAGGGCGACGACAACAATGTGCGGGCCTTGCTGGAGCAAATGCACGGTCTGGACAACCGACGCGCTGCCATGGTCAGCACCCTAGTGGCCGTGCGCTCAGCCCAAGACCCCGAGCCGCTGGTGGCGGTGGGACGGGTGGTGGGTGAAATCACCCGGGAGCCCATGGGCAGCAACGGGTTTGGGTTCGATCCGGTGATGTTCATTCCTGAATTTGGCCAGACCTTTGCACAGCTGCCCACCGAAGTCAAAAACGCCAACAGCCACCGAGGCCGTGCAGCGCGGGCCATGGTGGCCCTGATGCGTGAGCGCTGGTTGTGATTCCAATTCAGCCGGATTCAGACACGGCGCAGCAGCCCGTGGTGCTGCAAGACATTCAGAATTACATGCGTCCGGGCACGCTGCAGTTGGGAGCCTTGCCGCCGCTGTCGCTGTATGTGCACCTGCCCTGGTGTCTCAAAAAGTGCCCGTACTGCGACTTCAACTCCCATGAGATGCGCGCCGCCGACCTGCCGGAGCAAGCCTACCTCAACGCCCTGATGGCCGACCTGGAAGCGGCATTGCCGCTGATCTGGGGCCGGGTGGTGCACAGCATTTTTATCGGTGGGGGCACGCCCAGCCTGTTTTCGCCTGCGGCGATCGACCAATTGTTGGCTGGCGTTCGCGCCAGGCTGCGGCTGGCAGCCAACTGCGAAATCACGCTGGAGGCCAACCCCGGTACCTTCGAGAAAGA
>JAIFMR010000117.1 GCA_020048255.1 Rhodoferax sp.
GTTGAACAGCGTGATGGCATCACCCGGCTGTAGCCGCAACACTTGCACATGGCGTGCGGCACCGGGTGGCAAATCCAGAACAGCACCGGTGAGCAAGGGCAGTGGGCAATAAAAGCGCGGCATGGCAGAAGACCAATCAGTCAAAAATAATAGCTGTTAGCGCTCATTCAGTAAGGGCTGGAGGCTAATTTCATACTTGACGTCCAAAACCAAACACAGCGGGCTCTTCGATACCCTCGACCTTGTCCACCAGGCGCAGCAGGGCTTTCAGCTCTCGGTAGCGCGCGCAGGTGCTGCGGATGTAGTGGATAAACCGCGGGGTGTCGGCTAGGTAATGCGGTTTGCCGTCGCGCAGCGTCAGGCGCGCGAAAATGCCGGCCACTTTCAGATGGCGCTGCAGGCCCATCCACTCCACGCCCCGGTAAAAATCGCCAAAATCGTCCCCCACGGGCAGGCCCGCCTTGCGTGCTTTGTCCCAGTAGCGAATGGTCACATCCAGGCAAAAATCTTCATCCCAACTCAAGAATGCGTCACGCATCAGGCTGGCGATGTCATAGGTGATGGGGCCATACACCGCGTCCTGAAAGTCCAGCACGCCCAGCGGACCGCCCGGGTGGGTCGGGGCCATCAGGTTGCGCGGCATGAAGTCGCGGTGCACAAAAACAGCGGGTTGCGCCAAGTTGGTGGTGACGATCTGGTCAAACGCTTTGTCCAGCGTGGCGCGCATCTCAGCGTCTATGGTCAAGCCTTTGTGTTGGGTCAGATACCAGTCGGGAAACAGCTCCAGTTCGCGGCGCAGCAGCGCTTCGTCATACGGGGGCAGCACACCGGGTCGCGAGGCCAATTGCCAGGCGATCAGGGTGTCCACCGCTTGCAGGTACATCGGCAAGTTAGCTTGCGCCTGGTTTTTGTCAATGATTTGCATCATGGTCTGGCCGCCCAGGTCGCTCAGCAGCATGAAGCCTTGGGGCTCGTCCCAGGCCAGGACCTTAGGTGCATGGATGCCAGCATCGTGCATGAGCTGTGCCACCTGTACAAAGGGCAGACAGTTTTCGCGCTCAGGCGGCGCGTCCATGATGATGCGGCTGTGGTGGTTAACGCCCGCCACGGCATCCACGCGGAAATAGCGCCTGAAACTGGCGTCGGCGCTGGCCAGGCGCAAGGATTCGGGGTGCAAGCCGTGTTCTGGGCTGATACGCGCTAACCAATTGGCAAACTGGCTGGCGCGGTGGGGTTCTGGCCAGACGATGTCGGCAACGGTCTGGGCTTGGGGAGATGGGGTGGGGGCAGCTTGGCTCATGGATAATCCATTCTACAAACCCCACTGGATGGACTCCTCTGCTTTTCATGGCTGCTGTTGCCTTTGCCCGATGCGTTTTTTGATGCGTGACCTGCTGGTTGGGCCTGTGGCGTGTCGCTTGCGGGGCGCTCGCATCTGCGTGGCAGGTGGATGGCTGGTGCCAGCACTGGTTCTGGCGCAAGGGCCAGTGCCGCCCGAGTTGCTGCAGCTCAGAATCAGCAACCAGCTCGAAGCCGCCATCAGCCCACTGACGCGCAGCGTGTTGCCCAGTTTTGTGTCGGGCGACACCATCTCCGGTCGTGCGGACCTGGAAACCGTGGTCGAAGGCCGCGCCATGCTGCGCAAGGGCGACATCGTCATCAAGGCCGACCGCTTGGAATACGACCAGCCGACGGACTTGGCCAAGGCCCGGGGTCATGTGCGCATCAATCGGGCGGGCAATGTCTACGAAGGCCCGCTGTTGGAGTTGCGGGTGGACGCCTTTGAGGGATTTTTCAACCAGCCCACCTATCATTTTTTGCGCAATGCGGCGCATGGGCAGGCCGACCGGGTCGATTTTCTGGATGAGCAGCGTGCGGTGATTCACAACGCCAGCTACACCACCTGCCAGCGCTTGCCCGGCCCAAGCTGGCTGCCGGACTGGATTTTGAAAGCCACCACCATCAGCCTGGACCATGAGGAAGACGTGGGCACGGCCGAGGGCGCTTTGCTGAGTTTCAAGGGCCTGCCTCTGCTACCGATTCCGTACTTGAGCTTTCCCTTGAGCGACCAGCGCAAGTCCGGGTTTTTGCCGCCCACCATTGGCCTGGACAACGTCAATGGTTTTGAGTTTGCCCAGCCCTATTACTGGAACATTGCCCCCAACCGCGATGCCACTTTCACCCCAACCGTGATGACCAAGCGTGGGCTGAACCTGGGCACCGAGTTTCGTTACCTGGAGCCGGGTTACACCGGCGCGGTGCGGCTGGACTGGATGCCCGCAGACCAGTTGCGCGATGCCAACCGCTGGGGCTTGAACACCAGCCATCAAGCCCGTCTGGCCAGTGCCTGGACCGACAGCGGTCTGGCGCTGAGCCTGAATTTGAACCGTGTCAGTGACGACAACTACTGGCGTGATTTCACACGCACCAACGGGTCTTTGACCCAGCGCCTGCTGGCCAACGATGCCACCCTGTCGTGGGCCAACGGCCCGTTCAACAGCAGTTTGCGCACCCTGAAATGGCAAACCCTGCAAGATGTCACGGCGCCGATCGTGCCGCCTTACGACCGCCTGCCGCAGTTGGTCACGCGATACGCGCGCTCCACCGCGCAGGGGTTCAATGTGTCAATGGT
The DNA here is from genome assembly GCA_020048255.1 of Rhodoferax sp. Taxonomy (GTDB): domain Bacteria; phylum Pseudomonadota; class Gammaproteobacteria; order Burkholderiales; family Burkholderiaceae_C; genus Rhodoferax. The sequence continues at coordinate 2,633 of JAIFMR010000117.1, forward strand.
TGCGGACTACACACAGTTTCAGTCCGACAGCGTGCGCACCGGTCAGCCCAACGCGCGGCGTCTGTTTTCCCTGTTGCAAGTCAACCGGCCTTGGCAAACGTCGGCCGGCTACCTCACGCCCAAGCTGCAGTTGCACGCCACTCAATACCAGTTTGACGCCGCCTTGACCAATGGCGCAACCCAGGCCAGCCGAGTGGTGCCGACCTGGAGCCTGGACAGCGGCGTGGTGTTTGAGCGGGACACCCAGTTTTTTGGACGTGCCCTGCGCCAAACCCTGGAGCCCCGGGCCTTTTATGTCAACACGCCTTACCGGGACCAGAGCCTGCTGCCCAACTACGATTCGGGCGCCAATGACTTCAATTTGTCGACGGTTTATACCGAGAACGCCTTTGTGGGCAACGACCGCATTTCAGACAGCCAGCTACTGACTCTGGGAGTCACCAGCCGGCTGCTGGACCCCCGCACCGGCGCCGAAGCCGCGCGAGTGGGGGTTGCGCAGCGCTTGCGCCTGCGCGATCAGAACGTGACCCTGCCGGGCATTGCGGCGGTGACAGACCGCATCAGTGATGTCCTGCTCGGTGGCACTGTCCAGTGGGATCCGCGCTGGAGTGTGGAGGGTGCCGTGCAATTCAATCCGCACACCGAGCAATCTGTGCGCTCGACGTTGGGCGCGCGTTACAGCCCGGGGAGTTACCGCACGCTCACTGCGGCCTACCGTTATCAGCGCGATGCCAGCGAGCAGCTGGACATCGGTTGGCAATGGCCCTTGAATGACCTCTGGGGCGACCGCAGCCAGGGCAAAGGACCCGGTCAGGGGCTGGGCGAGGGCCGCTGGTACAGCGTGGGCCGGCTCAACTACAGCATGAACGAGAGCAAGCTGGTCGACTCGGTTCTCGGGTTTGAATATGATGCGGGATGCTGGCTGGGGCGCATGGTGTTTGAACGGCTGCAAACCAGTTCGGTGACAGCCACCCAGCGTCTGATGTTTCAGCTGGAGTTCGTTGGATTTTCGCGCCTGGGTGTGAACCCGCTCAAATCGCTCAAGAACAATATTCCCGGTTACCAGAACTTGCGTGAGCCGAGCGGCGCACCAAGTCGTTTCAGCCATTACGATTGACCCATCATGACCCATCGTCTATCCACTTTCACCCTGACCGCGCTGGCGCTCATTTCAAGCGTGACCGCTTTGGCTCAGAGCCAGCCGGCACCCGGGCGGCCCGGCACGTCTGCGGCCACGGCAGCTGCGCCACAGGCCACCACCGATTTCATCGTGGCGGTGGTCAACTCCGAACCCATCACCAACAACGATGTACGCAGTGAGACCCAGCGCGTGATGCAGCAGCTGGCGCAGCAGCGGCGACCGGTGTCGGACGCGGCTGCCTTGGCGGCCGAAGTGCTCGAGAATCTGATCAATCAAAAGGCGCAGTTGCAAGTGGCCCGCGAGATGGGCATGCGCGTGGAAGAATCCGCCGTTGACGAGGCCGAAAAGTCGATTGCGCTGCAAAATCAGTTTGACGTGGCCGAGTTGCGTCGCCGCGTCACGCGTGAGGGTCAGACTGTGGCCCAGTTTCGCAACCAATTGCGTGACCAGATCCTGATGCAGCGCCTGCGTGAGCGCGAAGTCGAATCCAGGGTGCGGGTCAGTGAGCTCGACATCGACCAGTACTTACGCGACCAGCAGGCCACTGAAAACGCGATGGATGCAGAAATCAATCTGGCGCAGATTTTGTTGTCGGTACCTGAATCCGCCACCCCCGTTCAGGTGGATGCCTTGAAAGCACGCGCCCAGAGAGCCTGGGAGCGCGCCCGCGCCGGGGAAGACTTTGCCAAACTGGTTCGGGAGTTTTCTGACGCCACAGCCGATCTGGTCGCAGGAGGCCAAATGGGCCTGCGCAGGGCCAGCCGTTATCCGGAGCTGTTTGTGCAGGCGACCCGGCAGCTTTCCGTGGGCGATGTGGCGGCCTTGGTGCGATCACCCGCAGGCTTTCACATTCTCAAGGTGATTGAAAAGGTCAAACCCGGTCTGCCCACCATGGCGGTGACGCAAAGCCATGCACGCCATATTTTGCTGGTGCCCAGTGCCCGCTTGACTGAGGCGCAAGCCCGGCAGAAATTGCTGGACATCAAAAAGCAGGTGCTGGCGCAGCAGGCTGACTTTGCCGTCGTGGCGCGCGAGCAGTCACAGGATGGCAGTGCGGAAAAGGGGGGTGATCTGGGTTGGGCCAGCCCGGGCATGTTTGTGCCAGAGTTTGAGCTGACCATGAACCGGCTGACCCCCGGTGAGATCAGTGACCCCTTGGTGTCCCGCTTTGGTGTGCACCTCATTCAACTGCTGGAGCGCCGCAAAGCCAGTTTGACCCCTGAGCAACAGCGTGAGGCAGTGCGTGCGATGTTGCGTGACAAGAAGTTTGACGAGGTGTATCGCAACTGGTCCCAAGATGTTCGCAACCGGGCGTTTGTGGAGCTGCGTGAGCCGCCTTTGTCCTGAGTCGCCCTTGTTGAGCGTCTCCCTTTGAAACCCGGCAAACACATCGCCCGCAAGCGCTTTGGCCAGCATTTTCTGGCCGATGGCGGCATCATCGACGCCATTGTGGAGGCCATCAACCCCCAGGCCGGCCAGCCCATGGTCGAAATTGGCCCCGGTTTGGCTGCGTTGACGCAACCCCTGGTGGAGCGGTTGGGTACCTTGACGGTGATTGAGCTGGACCGCGATCTGGCCCAACGCCTGCGTGCCCACGCGCAACTGCGGGTGATCGAGTCTGATGTGTTGAAAGTGGACTTTGCCCAGGTGGCGCAAGGGTTGGCAGCTACAAAATTAAGAGTCGTTGGAAATCTGCCTTACAACATCTCCACGCCGATTTTGTTTCATTTGCTGCAGTGTGTGGACGTGATTGAAGACCAGCACTTCATGCTGCAAAAAGAGGTCATTGACCGCATGGTGGCGCGTCCTGCCACGGCCGCGTATGGTCGTTTGAGTGTCATGTTGCAGTGGCGCTACGCCATGGAGAATGTGCTGCTGGTGCCACCCGAGAGCTTTGATCCGCCGCCGCGTGTGGACAGTGCGGTGGTTCGCATGGTGCCACGCCATCATCCACCTGCCATCCATGTGAATGTGCTCAGCGAGTTGGTCCAGGTGGCGTTCAGCCAGCGTCGCAAGCTGTTGCGTCACACCCTGGGCCAGTGGCTGCAGACCAAAAACTTTGCGGGTGATTTCAATGTGCAGCGCCGGGCCGAGGAAGTGCCTGTGGACGAATACATCGCGCTGGCCCTGGCGGTGCAGGCCATTTGATGGCTGACTTGTCGCCAGACTATGCCTTGCATGACGGGGCGTACCGCAAGCTTCGGCAGCAAGGGGCCCAAGGTTGGAACAATGAAGGGGCACAGGCCTACGCCGAGATGCTGGGGTTGGTTGCGCCAGGGTTGCCAGTGGTGACCTCTGGCGCGCGGGTGAATCTTCTGGAAATTGGGTGTGGTGCCGGAAACTTTTCGCAGCTCTTGGCCCGCCAAGGGTACAGCGTCACGGGCGTAGATATTTCACCCACGGCGATTGATTGGGCCACAGAACGCTCGCGAGCGGACTCTGCCCATCTAGATTTTCGAGTCGATAACGTTCTGGACTTGGCGAGTTGTGAAGCTGCAAGCTTTGATGGTGTGGTGGATGGTCATTGTTTGCACTGCATCATTGGCGATGACCGCGCGTGCTGCCTGGCGTCCGCCCACCGCGTGCTCAAAGAGGGTGGGGTGTTTGTGGTGTTGACCATGTGTGGTGATGTCAGCGCACCGCAATTGCTGAAAGCGTTTGATCCTGTTGAGCGGGTCACACGGTCTTCGGGGCGCCCAGTACGCTACATTGGTCATGTCGAATCAATCGTTGCTGAAGTCGAAGCCGCTGGTTTCTTCATAAACCAGGTGCGCGTGATTTCTCGTAAAGATGTCAACGATCAAGACGACTTGCTGATTTTTGCCACCAAGCCCGGCAAGCCGAAAAAAAAGCCTGAAGATTCAGGCTTTTAAATGGGCAGGGTGGCTAGACTGCTTATGCAGCTGTCCAGTAGCCGGCGTTGAAAGGGCTGCTCATGCGCAGCGCTTGGGGCGAAATGTCCAACAGTTTGTCGGTGGGCATTCTTTCGCCGTTTTCGGTCAGGAGTTCAATCGGATGGTTGCCCACAAGGGTCGCGCCATGGATGTTGCTTGCCTCGTTAGCCCGTTCTGCTTGGCTGGTGTGTGCAGAACGGGCTACAGAAAAGAATAGAAGCACCTGAAGGGTATTTTTCGGTCCCCCCAGTAGTCCGCCGTGTCCCGGAAAATATCCAGCAACTGCTCACGCGCTTCCTTGTCAAACTTGGCGTTGGCCGGAATATGCTCCAGCACCGAGATGAAACCCGGTTGCGGCCCGGATTTGTGCACCGGGTCGGTCATGCTGTCATACAGCGAGTCAAAGTTTTTGCCAACGGCAACGGCCAGCATGAACTGCTGACCAATCAGGTCGAGCACATCTTGCTTGCTCTGGGCGTTGGCCAGATTGGCATACAGGAAATGGTGACCCAGGGCCTGGGCGGCTTCCTGTAATTCTGGCACGCGAAACGCCCGGATCGATTGAACGATATTGGGGCGCACGCCACGCAGGGGTACCTCGGCCGTGCTGGCGGGTGGTTTGACAATGGTTTGAGCAAGTGACATGTTCAATCTCTTTTCACTTTTCAAAGTAAGGATTCAATTTCAAGGCACGATCCTGCGAAAACTCGCATAGTGATCGACGGTGTAGTAACAGACATCCGGTAACCTGGGCTGACCCCCGCACACAATCCGTTTCTTGCCCCGGTGGTTGAGACCCGGCGTCGGAACGGTGTATTCGCGGTAATAACCTCTGGTGCGAGCAGGGAGCAACCGTTCCCGGTTACCGAACACCACACCATCTTTTTCGGTTGCAAATGGGCCACCTTGGAAAATCAGGGTGTAAATTTGCTGGCCTTGCCGGGGTAATTCACCCAAGCTGACAGTGGTTTGTACGTCAATTGGTGCGGGCGCTCTGGCTTGCACCAACCCCACCGCCAGCGCCGCAGTGAAACATAAGCCAGCTAGGACTAACTTTATATTTTTAATTTGCGACACAGACCAATCCCTAAAAACACCCCGGGTTAACCCGGACATCCAAGGGCGCTAGTGTCGGTGATTTGACGAAAAAATGCAAGCCACCGCCTCCCAAGGGGGAGGAAGTTGCAAGGAAATAGCCGCTTAGCGGGTCACGTTGGCGTCGGCGACCGTCAATGCCGTCATGTTGACGATGCGCCGCACGGTGGTGCTGGCCGTCAGAATATGCACCGGTTTGGCGGCACCCAAGAGCACCGGGCCAATGGCGATGTTGCCGCCCGCTGTGGTTTTGAGCAGGTTGTAGGCGATGTTGGCCGCGTCAATATTGGGTAGCACCAGCAAGTTGGCGTCGCCCATCAGCGTGCTGTGGGGCATCAGTGCCGTGCGGGCCTTGCTGTCGAGCGCCAGGTCACCGTGCATTTCACCATCAACCTCCAGCCAAGGCGCATCGACGCGTAGCAGTTCCAGAGTTTTGCGCATCTTGAGCGCACTGGGCTGAGTGCTGGAGCCAAAATTGGAGTGGCTCAGCAAGGCAACACGGGGGCGCAGGCCAAAGCGCATCATTTCTTCGGCCGCCATGACGGTGATCTTGGCCAGCTCCTGCGCGGTGGGGTCGTAGTTGACATGGGTGTCCACCAAAAACAGCTGCCGGTCGGGCAGCATCAGCGCGTTCATGCCGGCGTAAACCGGCACATCCTGCTGCGCACCCGCGCCGCCGACGGACCGGCTACCAATGACCTGGTCAATGTAGTGCAGGTGCATGGAGGTGGTGCCCCAGGTGCCGCAGATCATGCCATCCACATCACCCTTATGTAACAACATGGCGCCAATCAGGGTCAGGCGCCGGCGCATCTCGATCTTGGCCACCTGAACGGTGACGCCCTTGCGCTCGGTCATCTGGTGATAGGTTTGCCAGAAATCGCGGTAGCGGCTGTCCAGCTCTACGTTGACCACGTCGTAATCGAGCTCTTCTTGCAGGCGCAGGCCAAATTTTTCGATACGCTGGGCAATCACACCCGGGCGACCGATCAGGGTCGGGCGGGCCAGGCCCTCATCCACGACGATTTGGCAGGCACGCAGAACACGTTCTTCTTCACCTTCGCAATAGGCCACGCGTTTCTTCAGGGCTTTTTTGGCTGCCGTGAAAATCGGTTTCATGATGGTGCCCGACGCATACACAAAACTTTGCAGCTGGTCGCGGTAAGCATCAAAATCAGCAACGGGACGGGTGGCAACACCGCTGTCCGCCGCCGCTTTGGCCACCGCGGGCGCAATTTTCATCATCAGGCGCGGGTCAAAGGGCTTGGGGATCAGGTATTCGGGGCCAAAGGCAAGCTGTTCCCCGGCATAGGCCGCAGCCACCACCTCGCTTTGCTCAGCTTGCGCCAATTCTGCAATGGCATGCACGGCAGCGATTTCCATCTCCAAGGTGATGGTGGACGCGCCAGCGTCGAGGGCGCCGCGAAAAATATACGGAAAGCACAACACGTTGTTGACCTGGTTGGGGTAGTCAGAGCGTCCTGTGGCAATGATGGCGTCATCACGCACCGCCTTGACTTCCTCGGGCAGGATTTCCGGGGTCGGGTTGGCCAACGCAAACACCAGCGGCCGTGCCGCCATTTTCTTGACCATCTCGGGTTTGAGCACGCCGCCGGCTGACAGGCCCAAAAAGACATCGGCACCTTCAATGATCTGGCCCAGTGTGCGGGCCTCGGTCTTTTGTGCAAAAAAGGCCTTGTCCTCGTCCATCAACTCGACCCGGCCCTCATACACCACACCTGCCAGGTCGGTGACAAAAATGTTCTCGCGCGGAATGCCGAGCTTCACCAGCAGTCCCAGGCAGGCCAGTGCCGCTGCGCCTGCACCCGAGGTGACCAGCTTGATTTTTTTGGGGTCCTTGCCAGCGACCTTCAGCCCGTTCAGGATGGCGGCGCCGACGCAGATGGCGGTGCCGTGCTGGTCATCGTGAAACACCGGGATCTTCATGCGCTCGCGCAGCTTGCGCTCCACATAAAAGCAGTCGGGTGCCTTGATGTCTTCCAGGTTGATGCCGCCAAAGGTGGGTTCCAGCGAGGCGATGATGTCCACCAGCTTGTCCAGATCGTGCTTTTCGTTGATCTCGATGTCAAACACATCGATGCCGGCAAATTTCTTGAACAACACGCCTTTGCCTTCCATCACCGGCTTGGCGGCCAGCGGGCCAATGTCGCCCAGCCCGAGCACGGCGGTGCCGTTGGTGATGACGGCCACCAGATTGCCACGGCTGGTGTATTTGAAGGCGTTGTTGGGGTCCTTGACGATCTCTTCGCAGGGCGCTGCCACACCGGGCGAGTAGGCCAGCGCCAAATCATGCTGGTTGGTCAGCTGCTTGGTCGCCGCGATGGCAATCTTGCCAGCGGTGGGAAACTGGTGATAGTCCAGTGCCGCACGGCGCAACTGGGCGCGTTTGTCGTCAGCCTGATGGAGGGTGTGGGGCATGGGTGTCTCCGGCGACTGGCACCGCAGCACATCTGCCGCGAAGTCAGGGTGTGTAAGGGAGCGGGATTGTAGGCCGCCTTTTATGCGGTCAGCAATTTGGCTTGTTCGGCGCGCCGGCGGGTCTGCGGACCTGTCAGTAAAAAGCCTTGGGGCTTGTCGTTGCTGCCAACAAAGTGCCATACACCCGCTTCCACACAGTGCCAGTTTCCAGGCGTGCCGGGTGCCGGCGCCGCCACCACAATGGGCAAGGCCGGGGTCTTGATGGCCACGGGCATCAGCGGAAACACCAGTTCGGTGGGCTGACCGGTGAGCGTGACGGCCAAGGCCTTGGCGGCATTCATGATGGGCATGACATAGGGCAAAGTCCGACCGTCGGGCAGCGGTGACCCGGTGGTGTCCCAGCGGCCGGGCGCGTATTGAGCGCAATCACCCAGTGCATAGATGTCTGCGGCGCTGGTTTGCAGGGTGGCATCCACCAACAATCCGCGCTCACAATACAGTCCAGCTTGCTGGGCCAGGGTGGTGTCTGCTCTGAGTCCGATAGCGCTTAGCACATGATCCACCTGGGCTAGATGCCCATTGGCCAACTCAACTTGTAACGCTGGCGTGTGCTCATCGGTGGTGGCCAGCTTGCGCCGTGAGACGGACTTGACGCTGGTGCCCAGATGCCAGTGCACCCCCAGGTCCGCCAGCGCATCGCGCAGCTCGCTACTGACTTGGATGGGCAGCAGGGCCGCAATCGGGCCAGCCGCCGGGTCGGCCACGCTGACCAGGTAGCCAGCTTGGGTCAGGTCGTTGGCAAATTCGCAACCGATCAGCCCGCCACCCATGATCAGGATGTGTTTGCGGCGCCGTGGCTCGGTAGCCACCGGGTCGGCCGGTTGGGGGTCGAGTTGCGTGTAAAAACGCTCGAAATCGTCCAGAGAGTTGATGGACTGCACCTGGTCTGCCGCATCACCTGCCACCGGCACGCGAATGGCCTGGGCGCCGTTGGCCAGCACCAGTTGCCGGTAGGTAAAGTCGCCCGCGCTGGTGTTAATGCTGTGGCTTTGCGGATGAATGGCGTTGACACGGGTGTGCGCCAGCAGCGTGACGTTCAGTGTTTTCGCCATGCTGGCGGCCGCCGTGGTGATCAATTGGGCCGGGCTGCGTTGTTGTGCAAAGGCGTTGGACAGCGATGGTTTGGCATAAAAATCGCCACTGTCCGCCGTGATCACCATCACCGGCGTGGTGGTGTCCTGCTTACGGAACTCACGGGCTGTGGTCCAGCCCGCCAGGCCGGCGCCGATGATGATGAGAGGGCTCGTCATGATGTGGATCGTTGCTCAGACTTCAACGGCTTCAAAGTCGGCCTTGGCCACGCCACAGTCCGGGCAGGCCCAGCTCTCGGGAACATCCGCCCAGCGAGTGCCCGGCGCAATGCCGTCTTCAGGGCGGCCAGCGGCCTCGTCATAAATGAAGCCGCAAACAATGCAAATATAGGTTTTCATGAGTTTTCCTGTTTAAAAAAATTAGGTGAAATAGGGCTCTAGCCTATAAATGATAAGCGCTAGTAGCTATGTAATATAGAGCAGTTGAACGTATGACATCAACCGACCACTTGGGCCAACTGCGCTTTGTAGTGGTTGGCATGGCGCTCTTCGACTTTGGCCAGGGCGGCAAAACGCTTCTGCGCTTTTTCCAGTGTGGCGCGAAACGCGGCAGCGTGCACCTTGCTTTCTTCGATCTGTTCGTTCATTTCGGCAACGGCTGCGGCGTGGCCTTCGGCTTCAGCGGTGGCACGAAAACCGGGGTACATCTCGGTGTACTCATAGGTTTCGCCGTCAATGGCAATTTGCAGGCATTTGGCCGGGGTCATGCTGGCCTTGGGGTAGAGCAGATCCAGGTGGCCAAAGGCATGCATGACTTCCTGGTCGGCGGTTTCTTCAAAGGTCCGGGCGGTCGCCTCGTCTCCCATCTCGCGCGCCAGTTTGGCGAAGTAGCGGTATTTGATGTGGGCCATCGATTCGCCGGCAAAGGCGGCTTCCAAATTGGCCAAGGTTTTGATCTCGGGGCGTTGCGATGTGGTCATGGTGAACTCCTGTGGTTTGAACAAGCTGCGCAATAGAGGGATTCGATTGGCACAGGACGCATGTTAGGGCGAATCTATGCATTTAACCAATTGGTTTTTGCTAATCAATTGATAGTTGCTATCAACACATGGGCACAATGGCGCTTCATCGACCCCAGGAGCCCGCCGTTATGTCCGTCACCGCCGCTGAAGATGTTTTGTTCCCGCCCATCGAACCCTACCGCAGCGGTCGCCTGGCTGTCGATGAACTGCACACGCTGTACTGGGAAGAATGTGGCAACCCCAACGGGGTGCCTGTCCTGTTTTTGCATGGTGGCCCGGGGGCAGGTTTGTCACCCAAGCACCGGCAGTTTTTTGACCCCGCCCATTACCGTATCGTGCTGTTTGACCAGCGGGGCGCAGGCCAGTCCACGCCCTTGGGCGAGTACCGTCAGAACACCACGCAGTTGTTGATTCAGGACATTGAGCGCCTGCGCCAGCTGATGGGCATTGACCAGTGGCTGGTGTTTGGTGGCTCCTGGGGCTCCACCCTGGCGTTGGCTTACGGCCAGGCACACCCCGAACGCTGTACCGGCTTTGTGCTGCGGGGTATTTTCTTGTGTACTCGACCAGAATTCGACTTCTTCTTGAACAGCATCAAGTGGTTTTTCCCGCAGGAACATGCACGATTTGTGGCTGACATTCCTGAGGCCGAGCGGGGTGATTTGTTGCAGGCCTATGTCCAGCGCCTGTTCAGTGACGACCCGGTTAAGAGCCTGC
>JAIFMR010000161.1:0-764 GCA_020048255.1 Rhodoferax sp.
TATTGGCACAACCACCCGTCTTTGAGCTATTTGTTCAGTGGCATGTTTGTCGGGCCCACCAGCCAGGCACCGCGCGTGGACGAGGCACGCAACGACCAACTCTACGAGCTGGAAATCGCTATCGAGCAAATCTATAAAAATCGCGAGATCTACGGCCAGTCGATGCCGCCTTGGCTGATTGACCGCACGCTGCGCAACATCCTGATCGACGCCACCGGCAACACCCACCGCAGCGAGATTTCCATCGACAAGATGTACTCGCCCGACTCGGCCACCGGCCGCCTGGGCTTGCTGGAGCTGCGTGCGTTTGAGATGCCACCGCACCCGCACATGAGCAGCGTGCAGCAGCTGCTGCTGCGTGCGCTGATTGCCCGCTTCTGGAAGACACCGTACCGCGCGCCCGCCACCCGTTGGGGTACCGAACTGCATGACCGGTTCATGCTGCCGGCATTCATCAAGCACGACTTTGATGATGTGATGGCTGAGATGCGCAGCGCTGGTTATGCCTTCGATAACAGCTGGTTTGCTCCGCATGTGGAGTTCCGCTTCCCCTTGATTGGCTCGGTGTGCTCAGCTGGTGTGGAGATGACCCTGCGCAACGCGCTGGAACCCTGGCACGTCATGGGCGAGGAAGGTGCACCGGGTGGCACCGCGCGTTATGTCGACTCATCACTCGAGCGCATCGAGGTACGCGTCAACGGCATGAACGAGAGCCGCTACGTGGTGACCTGCAATGGCCGTGCGTTGTCACTGCAACCCACCGG
>JAIFMR010000161.1:771-20046 GCA_020048255.1 Rhodoferax sp.
GTGCATGCACCGCTGACGTTTGACATTGTGGACACCTGGATGAAACGCTCCATTGGCGGCTGCCAGTACCATGTGGCTCACCCGGGTGGTTTGAGCTACCAAAGTCTGCCGGTCAACGCCAACGAGGCCGAAAGCCGGCGCTTGTCGCGCTTTACCGCCATGGGGCACACACCGGGTGTCATGAACGTGCCGCCAGCCACCATCAATGTGCCAGGCAGCCGTGAGTTCCCGTTCACGCTGGATTTGCGCCGCGGATAAACCCGCTCTTTGCATCTCTTTTAATAGCTGCTAGCGCATACGTGATATGGGCTAGCAGCTATTTTTTACCAAACTTTAAATGCCACTGTTGCCCCCCTTTTGCTGAGGTCACTTGACTGACAGCACTTTGCGCAACTCGATTTGCAGTAACTTGAAGTCAACCGGCTTGGCCAAATAACCATCGGCCCCCGCGCGCATCAGACGCGCCTGATCATCAGCTTCGGTCTGACCCGTGACCATGATCACCGGCAGATGGCCACCCTGCTGTATTTCCTTCGCACGCAAAGCCTTGAGGGCGTCATAGCCATCCATCACCGGCATCATCACGTCCATCAGCACCACGTCAAAGCTGAACTTGGCGATGCATTTCAACGCCTTCTCACCATCCCCCACGACCACGCCGGTGTGACCCAAACGATGCAGCAAACTTTTGAGCAATTGTTGATTGACGGGGTTGTCTTCCACAATGAGAATGCTTAGAGCTTCTTGTCCGGGACGAGGCTGATTTGGGTTTATAGTCACCTGAGACTCACCTTGGTTTGGTTGCTAATTTTTGACATCTTTTAGCAAACTAGCTTAAGTCATTGCGATATTCAGCATGTTTTTCACACCTCAACAGGAGCACCCATGAAATTGATCCCCGTTATTTGTCTTATTGTGGGTCTGGCAGCCCAGCCTGCTTTCGCCGCGGAGCATCAGGTTGACCAAAAAGACAAGCAATTCAGCAAAAAATCTCTCAAAATCAAACTGGGTGACGTGGTTGAGTTTCGCAATTCTGACCCCTTTGCGCACAATATTTTTTCTCTGTCAGATGTCAAGTCGTTTGATCTGGGCTCCTACACGCAGGGCCAGTCCAAAAAAGTAACCTTTGACAAAGTGGGCAAGGTTGAGGTGGAGTGCTCCATTCACCCCACCATGCAAATGGTGATCGAGGTCGAAAAATGAGTGCCGTTTTCAAGGCCTTGACCGTTGTGGTGCTACTGGCTGCAGGTTTACACGCCAGCGCACAGGACCTGAAAGCTGCGGACCCTGCAGCCATCCTCAAAACCTGCAGTCCCTCCATCACCGACGAATGTGTGGTGCGCAACTTCAAGGACACCCAGGAGGCGTCCATCATTCGTGGCCGCTTGGTGTTTCAGAACTACTGCACACTTTGCCATGGTGCAGAAGGCAAGGGCAACGGTCGTGCGGCAAAAATTCACAACCCGCCACCATTCAACCTGACTGTTTCCACCGCGCCGCGCGACTACATCTCGCAAGTGATTCGTAAAGGTGGTGAGGCCATGGGCCGCGGCAAGGGCATGCCACCCTGGAGTGAGCAGCTGACCGACGAGCAAATTGGTGACGCCCTGAATTTTCTGTTCTCCATTCGAACCATTAAAAATTGACCTAGAAAGGCTTAGATTGCATCATGAAAAAATTATTACTCACGTTGGCTGTTGCAGCCACATCCTGGGGTGTTCAGGCGGCCGACACGGCTTATGTCTTTCAGGCAGGCCACCCCAGCCTGAAAGAATTCATTCTGGGCCCCGTTCCCCATCCCGACGACAACAAGCCCAACGCTGACCGGATTTTGTTGGGTCAAAAACTGTTTTTTGACCCCCGTATGTCCGGCGATGGCAATATGTCCTGCGCCACTTGCCACAACCCAGCCCTGGGTTGGTCCGATGGCTTGCCCACAGCCCGCGGCGTCAAGAGCTCGGTGTTAGGGCGTGCGTCGCCCACCGTGTTCAACACAGCTTACAACAGCATCCAGATGTGGGATGGCCGCAAAAAGTCGCTCGAAGACCAGGCCATGGGCCCCATGCAAGCCAATGTCGAGATGAACATGGACATTGGCAAGCTGTTCAGCTGGATCAAGTCAAACGAAGGCTACAAAACACTGTTTGCCAAAGCTTACCCTGGTGAGCCTATCAGCGAATCCACGCTGTCCAGAGCCATTGCTGCCTATGAGCGCACCGTGATCAGTGACAACTCGCCGTTTGACCGCTGGCTCAAGGGCGACGCCAAAGCCATGACTGCGCAACAGGTGGACGGCTTCAAGGTGTTTGTAGGCAAAGGCAATTGCACCGCTTGCCACAGTGGCGCCAACCTGACCGACAACGGCTTCCACAATGTGGGGTTGGCATCTTGGGGCAAGGCCGAACCTGACATGGGTCGCTATGGCATTCGCCCAGTGGCGGCCTTGAAAGGCGCCTTCAAGACACCCACAGTGCGCGAAGCGGCTCGCACCGGCCCATTTTTCCACGACGGTTCGGCGATCACGCTGATGGACGTGGTGGAACACTATGACCGTGGCGGTGACGTCAAAACCAATTTGTCGGCCAATATCAAGCCGCTGAATTTGAGCAAGACTGAGAAAGAAGCGCTGGTGGCCTTTATGGAAGGTTTGTCGTCGCCCTTTATTGTGGCTTCCATCCCAGAACTGCCCTTGAAGTAAGCGGACTGATGCCGTCCAGCATTGTTCGTGGCCTGAGCGAAAGCCAGGTCACTCCAGAGGCATGGTTTGACCCACGTCGGCGCCACTTACTGGCGCTCGCCGCAGGCCTGAGTTTGGGTTGGACCAACCGTCACGCCTTTGCAGCGCCCTTGCCTGATGCCGCGCTGAAGGCGGGCGGTGAAAAGCTCACGGGCTTGGGTGACATCACCAGCTACAACAACTACTACGAATTTTCCACCGACAAAAAAGCCGTCAAAATTCTGGCGCAAGAGTTGACCCTCAAGCCCTGGACCCTCACGGTCGACGGCGAGGTGGAGAAACCTTACACCATCGACGCCGATGAACTCACCAAACTTTTTGGCTCTGAGGAGCGCATTTATCGGCTTCGCTGTGTCGAAGGTTGGGCCATGGTGGTGCCTTGGTCAGGCTTTGCCTTGTCCAAGCTGATCGAGCGCGCCCGACCCACCAGCCGGGCCAAGTTTGTCGCTTTTGAGAGCCTCAAGCGCAGCAGCGAAATGATTGGCCAGCGCAGCAGCAACCTGCCCTGGCCCTACCGTGAGGCCTTGCGCATCGACGAAGCCATGCACCCCTTGGCCTTTGCGGTCACCGGCTTGTATGGTCAACCTTTGCCCAAACAAAATGGTGCGCCTTTGCGCTTGGCCCTGCCCTGGAAATACGGCTTCAAAAGTGCCAAGGCCATTGTCCATGTTCAGCTGACCAGCACCCAGCCTGTGACCAGCTGGAACCAGGCCTCGCCTTCAGAGTACGGTTTTTACGGCAACGTCAACCCCGAGGTAGCGCATCCACGCTGGAGTCAGTCCCGTGAAAATCGAATTGGTGAGCTACAAAAGAGGCCCACCCTGCCCTACAACGGCTACGCCGAATGGGTGGCCGATCTGTACCGCGGACTCGACCCCAAACTATCGTTCTAACTTCATGTTGGCTGCCTGGCTGAAGAACCATTTTGATGCCGTCTGGCGCAGTGTTTTTTTTGCCAGTGCCTTCCCTGGGGCTTACTTGGCCTATTTGTTCCAGACTGAAGACCTGGGCTCCAATCCCTTGGCCACTTTGATGCAGAACACGGGTCGGTCTTCGCTGGTGCTGCTGTCCATCACCTTGCTGGTCACGCCACTGCGCCGCTGGCTATCCAACCTGTCCAAGCTCACCCATCGGCGCTATGGCAAACGCCTGGCGGACTGGAACTGGCTCATCAAGCTGCGCCGCCAGTTGGGCCTGTGGTGTTTTTTTTATGCCTTGCTACACGCAGGTGTTTATGTCAACTTTGACATGGCCCTGGATTGGCAGCAAGGTCTGCGAGACGCCCGCGAGAAGCCTTATATCGTGGCCGGGCTGGCCGGGCTGCTGATGCTGGTTCCGCTGGCCGTCACTTCAACGCAACGAATGATTCGCCAGCTGGGACGCAATTGGCGGCGTTTGCACAGTCTGACCTACGCTGTGGCCATTGCCGGGTTGCTTCATTTTTGGTGGATGATGAAACCGGGCCTTTGGACGCCTTGGCCCGATACACTTGTGCTATTGATTTTGCTGGGCTACAGGGTGCTGCTGCGCACCGGGATCCTGGCCCGATGGGATGGCTTTGATGGACAAGAAAGCTCTGACAGAGCTGCCTTGCTGCAACAAACCCGAGAGACAACTGAGGGAAAAACATCATGAGCGGTCAGTCAAGTTTCAAAAACAAATTGGGTCAAGGTGTGACCCTGCGCCTGGCCGGTGGTTATGTGGTCCTGATTTTGGTGATCATTGTGGTCGCGGTGATGGGCATGAACAGCGTCAGCCACATGCGCAACAAGTTTGAGGTGGTGCTCGACACCCGTATTCCCCGGTTGACCGAACTACAACAAATCCAGGCCGACCTTGCCAACATGAACACCGTTGCTCGCGACGCCTTGCTGAGCACTGACGCAGCCAAAATCGAACAGAGCTTGGCCGCCATTGAAGCCGGCCGTACCACCGTAGGCGGCCGCCTTGAAAGCCTGCAAAAGCTACTGACTGAAGAAGGTACCGAAGCCTCCAAACAAGTCGCCCAACGCATTGGCGACCACAGTTCGGGCATTTTGGTGGGTCTGATCAAGTTTTCCAGGTTCGTCAAGGCCGACAAGCGTGACCAGGCCCTGGCGCTGCTGCAAGAGTCCTTGCAGGACAAGCTGGTCAAGTTGGCCCAGGAAATTTCGACGTACCAAAAGTCGCAAATCGACAGCCTGTCTGCTGTCAAAGAAGAGGCCGCTGCCGCGCAAGCGGCTGAAACCTTGCAAGCCACAGCCATCGCGGCCGCAGCTGTGCTGGCGGCTATTTTCTTTGCTGTAGTGGTGGTGCGCTCGGTCATCCTGCCGCTCAGAGAGGCTACGGCTGTGGCCGAGGTCATGGCTCAGGGTGACTTTACGCACCGACTCACCGCCAAGAGCCAGGATGAAGTGGGTGCGGTGATCAATGCCTTCAACAAAATTGCCGAAGGTTTGACGGGCTTGGTTTTGAGTATTCGTCACAGCGTGGCGCTTGTGAACGACACGGCCGAAAGCATCACCACGCGCAATACCCGCCTGGAAAATCGCGCAGGTGAGCAAACCAAGGCGCTCAACGTCGCCATGGAGTTCATCGGCAACGTTCAAGGGGTCATCACGCAAAACGTGACCAAGGCAAACCAGGCCATGAGCCTGGCCGGCAACATGGCGGAGGTGGCGCACAAAAGCAAAACCTCGGTGCAAGACGCTGTGACCGAAATGAACATGATCAAACAGTCGTCTGACAAAATCACCGACATCATCTCCCTCATTGACAGCATCGCTTTTCAAACCAATATTCTGGCGCTCAATGCGGCGGTGGAAGCCGCCCGCGCGGGGGAGTCTGGCCGGGGATTTGCCGTGGTCGCTGCAGAAGTGAGAATCCTGGCCAAGCGCAGTACAGATGCGTCCAAAGACATCAAGGCGCTGATCAACTCATCCCAGGAACAGGTCAAGCGTGGCACGACCAAAGTTCTGTCCATCACTCAGGTGATTGAGCAGGTCGCACAGACCGCCGATGGACTGCGCGGCCTGGTGGAGCAAATTGCCAGCGGATCAGAAGACCAGGGTCAGCAAATGAAAGAGATGGTGAATTCCGTCTCCGAGTTGACCTCAGGCAACGACAACAACCTGCATATCGTCGGTGGCATGCGCCACACCACCCAGGAGCTGCGTGAAATGGCGCACTCTCTCAACCAGCAATTGGCAGGTTTCAAAATCAACGAAACCAACGCGTTGGCACTGGAACACAGTGCCTGACCCCCTTGTTTTGAATGGATAGATAGTCGCCCGTCCTCGCCAGAGGTGGGCGTATCCAGACCGGAGCCCCCATGAAACTTTCCATACGCTCACGGATTTTGCTGAGTTCAGCTCTTCCGATTGTTCTTTTTGCAGCTTTTACCGTGTGGTTGGGTCTGGAGCTGGGCAAGGTTAAGCAAAGTCTGTCGGATGTTTCCGAGCAAAGCATTCACTACGCCTTGCGGGCTGCTGATCTGGACAAAAACGTGGTCCAGATCCAGCAATTTTTCTCGGATATTGCAGCAACGCGTGGCAAAGATGGCTTGGACGATGGCTTTACCAAGGCTGAACATTCAGGGACTCTGGCGATGCCGCCTCGCTCAAGCAAGTGGAGACACTCAACCAAGAAGCTAAGAACTATTACGACAAGGGCAAGGCTATGGCCCAGGTCTACATTGACGGCGGGCCAGAAGCAGGCAACAAGTTGATGGCCGGGTTTGACGAAGCCAGCGAGACCTTGCAAAAAAACTTGACTCCCTTTGTTGAAGCCCAAGTCGAGCAGATGAAAGCCGATTTGTCACGGGCTTCCAGCAAATCAAGCGAGGTTTATCAGTATGGTTTGGTCATGGTCACGGTGTCACTGCTTTTAGCATCGCTGGTGGCTTGGTGGGTCACATCCAGCATTACCCAGCCCTTGGGCAAAGCACTGACGGTCGCCAATCTGGTGGCTGCTGGCGATCTGGACGCCAAAATTCAACCTGATGCCAGTGAAATTGGCCAGCTTCTGGCACCACTGGCCAAAATGCAGGAAACACTGCAGCAATTTGAAGCGGCGCAAGCTGAGATGGCGCGACAACACGACGCCGGTGCCATTGACCACCTGATGCCCATTGACCAGCTGCAAGGCTCCTACAAAACCATGGGGGACTCCATCAACAAACTGGTCCAATCGCACATTGCCGTGAAGATGCGTGTGGTCGATGTGGTGACTCGCTACGCCGAAGGACAGTTAGATGAGCCCATGGATGCTCTACCCGGACAAAAGGCAAAAATCACCGAAGCCATCAACAAGGTGCAGTCGGCGTTGCAAACGGCCGCCCAGGCGGCTGTTTATAACCTTCGGGTGGTGCAAGCGCTTAACAAGACCACTACCAACGTGATGATTGCCGACCATGAAAATCAGATCATCTTCATGAATGACACGGTTCAGGCGATGCTGCAGCGTAACGAGTCCGAACTGCGCCAGGTCATTCCCCACTTTGATGCAAGCCAGCTGCTCGGGCAGAACATTGACGTCTTTCACAAGAACCCAGCGCACCAACGCCGCATGCTGACTGCACTGACCCACACCCACCGCACTCAGATTCAAGTAGGACGCCTCTACTTCGGGCTGACGGCCAACCCCATTCTGGATACCCAAGGGCAACGACTGGGTACCGTCGTCGAATGGTTTGACCGAACCGCTGAAGTCGGCATCGAGAAAGAAGTTGCCGGGGTGGTCGAGGCTGCGGCACATGGGGATTTCAGCCAACGCCTTGACCCGCTGGGCAAAGCCGGCTTTTTTGCCAGTCTGACCCAAAATATGAACCAGCTCATGGCCACCAGCGAACAGGGACTGTCAGATGTCGCCAACCTGCTGGCTGCTTTTTCGCAGGGCGACCTGAGCCAACAGATTGAGCGCGACTACGAAGGCCTGTTTGGCCGCGTCAAAGACAGCGCCAACAGCACCGCCCAGAACCTGACCCGGGTGATGGGAGAGGTGCGCGCTGCCGCGGCAGCCCTCACGGGTTCGGCCAATCAGGTCAGCGCCACCGCCCAGAGCCTATCCCAGGCCGCCAATCAACAAGCCGCCAGTGTTGAAGAAACCACCTCGCAAATCGAAGTGATGTCTGATTCGATCAACCAAAACAGTGACAACGCCAAACTCACCGGCGGCATGGCCAGCAAGACCTCCAGCGAAGCGGTGGAAGGGGGCCGTGCCGTCAGCCAGACCGTGACAGCCATGAAACAAATTGCCGCCAAGATTGGCATCGTTGATGACATCGCCTACCAGACCAATTTACTGGCGCTCAATGCCGCCATTGAGGCCGCGCGCGCCGGTGAGCATGGCAAGGGATTTGCCGTGGTTGCCGCCGAGGTACGCAAACTGGCCGAGCGTAGCCAGGAAGCCGCCAAGGAAATCAGCGATCTGGCCAGCAAAAGTGTCTCCACGGCCGAGCTGGCCGGTCGCCTGTTGAATCAAATCGTCCCCGACATTCAAAAAACCAGTGAGTTGGTTCAGGACATCGCCGCGGCAAGCGCCGGGCAAAGTGCGGCGGTGGTACAAATTGGTGGCGCCGTCCGGCAACTCAACAAGTCAACACAGCAAAGCTCGTCAGCCTCCGAGGAATTGGCGGCTACCAGCGAACAGCTCGCAGATCAAGCCGAGCAATTGCAGCACGCCGTGGTCTTTTTCAAGCTCGATGACAAAGCGCCTCGGCGTCTAGCCCACAGCCATTGACACCACTGCACCCAATGTCAAGACAAGGTTGGCGCCTGGTCCTCAGCGTGCTGAGTGGGGTGTGGTTTGCCGCTGTGGTTGGCGCTGGCTACACCCAACTGGCACCTGTGTGGGTCAAAAAAAACGTCACCATCACCATCAAGGACAAGGGACAGGTCAAGTTTGTTTTCTCGGCCGCCGAACCCGACAACGAAGTGATTTACACCATGAAAACCCACTGGACGCCGCTTCTTGAAGCCTCACCCATGACCTATGTAGGTCAAGTGATTGACACGCCCTATCAAGACTTCAAACAGCGTGCCCTTCTGCGCACCGTGCCGGTGCATGTGGCACTGGGCTTGTTGCCGGTTTTACTTAGCTTCGGATTACGCAACTACCTTAAACGCTACAAATAAAGAAGCTGACTACGCTTGATAAATAAGGGCTAAAAACCTAAAAGACCACTAAGGTCAAGGCCTGGTAATGTTAAAGCTTGAAAACAGCCACCGCGTCGGTCAGTGCGTTGGCCTGCTGCTGCAAGGTCACGGATGCGGCTTTGGCCAGATCGACCGTCTCTTCGTTTTGGCGCGCCATGGTTTCTAGGTGACGAATCGCCGTGTTGACCTCGGCCATGCCGGCCGATTGCACCTGTGCCGAGTCGCTGATGCTGTGCACCGTGTCACTGACCTTGTTGACCGAATTGACAATGTCGTCCATGGTGCTGAGCGCCTGTCTGACCTGGCTGGAACCCGCTTCCACCTTGCTCACCGAGGTCTCAATGAGCGCCTTGATCTCGCGTGCCGCCTGGGCGCTGCGCCCAGCCAGACTTCGGACCTCACTGGCCACCACGGCAAAACCCCGCCCCTGCTCCCCGGCTCGTGCCGCTTCGACAGCGGCGTTCAGCGCCAGAATATTGGTTTGGAAGGCAATCCCGTCAATCACACCAATGATGTCGGAAATTTTTTCAGAGCTTTGGTTGATCTCTTGCATGGTGCTCACAACCTGGCCCACCACCATTCCGCCCCGTTTGGCGACGTCACAGGCCTCTCGGGCCATGCTGGTCACCTCATGGGCTGCTTGTGACGACTGATGCACGCTTTGGGTCAGCTCGTCCACGCGCGCTGCAGTAAACGTCAACTCGCTGACGGTTTGGTCCGTGCGGGCGCTCAAGTCCTCGTTATCGCGGGCAATTTCAACCGAGACCGTCGACACGCTGTGCGACGCACGCCCAATAGACCCCAGGGTGGATTCCAGGATGGCGGCCACGCGTGCCACGGAATCCAGCAGGCTGCCCGCAGGCGCATCGGGAATGCGCACTGACAACTCGCCACCGGCGATTTGGGCCAGGATGTCACTGGCGGCAGACGGGTCACCGCCCAGCACGCTCAGCGCCGTGCGCCGAATCCACACTGTGAACGCCAGGCAGGCCGCCACGCAAATAATGGTCAGGATACCCGCACCCCAGCCACCAATGACAAGGTAGCTTGCAATCGTGTCGGCCTTGGATGTCACGGCTTCCTTTTGAATCCACCAGGCACCAAAGGCCACAGCGGAGCCAGCACCAGCAACCATGGTGGTGGGGACCAACATGGAGAAAGTTAGCTTTTGGGTGTAGTTCATGGCATAACCACTCGATCTATTTGGGTATTTACATTCTAGACACGGAAGAGGGCGGCCAACATGCCGATTTCACTCAATCTGGCGTCATTCTGACTTGCGTTGATTCAAAACTGCGCGCACCTGTGCCGGTTCCATGCCCCACTCGGCAGCGAACACCTCCACGGATTTCCCACTGGCATCAAAAGCCTTCAACAAGGCCGAAGCGCGAGCACGCTGTTGGTCAGCCTGCGCCATCACCTCGTCGAGCAGGGCAGCCACAGGTTCCGCCAACGCAGGCAGTCTGGAGAGATAGTCCTGACGCGTCAGCCCACTGGCCTGGTAGGCTGCCAGCAATTGAGTCCGCAACTTCGGTTGCAGGTCTTCTGGTGTACGCGCCTGACGGCGAGTGTGAAGCTCAACGATGGACAGCAACACATGCTCTGGCGCCACCGCTTCAACGGGTTTGCTCTGCAGATCATGACGCGCTGCCCCACTGGCCACGCTTTGCAGGTAGCGGGTCGAACGGGTGTGCACACCCAGCGCCAACTTCAGGTCATCGCGCTTGAAAACATCAGGGTGCGCAGCCATCAGGTCCTGGAAAATGCCTAACTTCAAAGGCAAAAACCGTTGGCCAAAGAGCTGCGGGTAGAGTTCAAAGAGCTTTTCAAGCACCGGTTGTGCCGCTGCAAAACGACCTTTTCCTTTGACTGGAGCAGGGCTGGCAGCCGTTGGTGCTGCTGCAGGCGCATCGGCCCATCTGATAGTTTCAGCCTCGGCAACAGCAGGGACAGCGTCCAATGTGGAAATTTCGGGTAATTCGGTCGGGGTGTCGGTCATGGCATGGATCAATTTGAATAACGCGTGATTGTCATTCAAAGCGAACTTCGCTGGCATACTCGCAGCAATGAAGTCCGCCTTTTCGTTGCCGCCCTTTGATTCGCGTCCAGCCACAGCGCGTTTTGCAGACCTGGCGCGTGATTTTCAAGCGGCCAGGGGACACTACGACGAGGTTCGGGAAGCGGTTTCGCAAGGCAGTGATTTCGCATCCAGTGTGGACACACCTTCAGAAGAGACAAAGCCAGACTTATCAAGGGTGTGGGAGCATTTTTTTGATGCACTCAACGAAGAAACGGCGACTGACATGGACCGGCGTAGCACCAGTCTGGCACGCCAGGTCCGCGACAACGGCATCACCTACAACGTTTATGCCGACGAAAATGGCCCTCAGCGCCCCTGGTCGCTGGATCTGTTTCCCCTGATCGTCGATCCGGCGAGCTGGCAGCACATCGAAGAAGGTGTACTGCAGCGCATGCGACTGCTTGAGCACGTCATGGCCGATGTTTATGGCCCGCAGGAGCTGCTGGCTTCCGGTTTTTTACCGCCTGCACTGGTGCTGGGCCACCCAGGTTACCTGCGTGCCATGCACGGCGTCAAACCCGTGGGCGGGCGCTACCTGCACATTGCCGCTTTCGACATGGCCCGCGGACCCGATGGCAACTGGTGGGTGGTAGGCCAGCGCACACAAGCGCCTTCAGGGTTAGGCTACCTGCTTGAAAACCGCTTGGCCATTGCCGGCCAATTCGGCGCCGCCTTTGACAAACTCAGGGTGCAGCGCCTGGCAGCAACCTACCGCGCCCTGATGGACAGCTTGCGCGCCATGAGCCCCATGGGACCCGATGCCCACTTGGCCCTGCTCACACCCGGCCCCTTCAATGAAACCTATTTTGAACACGCCTACCTGGCGCGCTACTTGGGGCTCACCCTGGTTGAAGGCAGTGACCTGCTGGTGCGCGATGAACGACTGTACTTGAAAACACTCAAAGGCTTGGTACCAGTTCATGGCCTTCTAAAACGGGTGGATGACCAGTACATGGATCCGCTGGAACTGCTGGCGGACTCCACGCTGGGGGTGCCCGGTCTGCTGCAGGCCATCCGGGCCGGCAATGTGCTGGTGGCCAACACACCCGGCTCGGCCTTTCTGGAATCCCCCGCCCTGCTGGGGTTTTTGCCGGCCTTGTCACGCCAATTGTTTAACGAAGAGTTGTGCCTGCCGGCCCTGCCCACCTGGTGGTGCGGCGAACGCAGCGCCATGCTGGAAGCGCTGGCCCGCCTGCAGGAATGCGCCATCAAGCCGACCTACCCAGGCTCTGCCAGTCATGCCAGTTTTGATGCAGTGCTGGGTGCACACCAAACCCCCAAAGCGCTCGACGAATGGGCTGGGCGTATCGTGCGCCACCCCGAGGAACACACCGTCCAGGCCTACACACCTTTCTCACAAATGCCAACCTGGCAAGCCAAACAAGGCGATAACGACCCCACAGAACCGGGGTTGCGCGCCAGGTCAGTGATGCTTCGGGTGTTTGTGGTGTCCGATGGCGCGCAGGGCTGGCGTGTGCTGCCCGGTGGTTTGGCCCGGGTCGCCAGCAGCGCACAGGAAATCACCTCCATGCAGCGCGGCGGCAGCAGTGCCGATGTCTGGGCGCTGACCAACGGCGTGGTCGACCACGCCACTTTGCTGCAGCCACACCTGACCCCCGAGAGCCTGTTGCAACGCAAGCGGCTGGTCACCAGCCGCGCCGCTGAAAACCTTTTCTGGCTGGGACGCTACACCGAACGCACTGAAAACGCGTTGCGCCTGGCCCGTCTGACGCTGGATTGTCTGCATGGCGAAGACGCTGCCAGCACATCACTATTGACCTGGCTGGGCCACATGGCTGTGGCCAACACGCTGGTGTTGCCGGGGGTTCCCACTCCGCTGCAAGCGCCACGGGTATTTGAGCGCGCCCTGATCGACAGCCTGGGCAGCACACAAGGTGCCACCAGCGTGGGTTACTACCTGCGGGCCCTCAAAATGTCGGCCTCGTGTGTGCGCGAGCGCTTGTCACAGGAACACTGGCGCATCATTACCCGCGCAGAAGAAGCACTGTTTAGCCGCTTTGCCGAGCACCGCCAGCGCGGCGACTGCCCGACACAGCAGGCCTTGCAGATTCTCAAAGACACCAGTGACCACATGGCGGCCATCACCGGTGCCCAAACCGATCGCATGACGCGTGATGACGGCTGGCGCTTGCTGAGCATTGGCCGGCATATCGAGCGGCTGTGGTTTTTGTCGTCGGCGCTGAGTCAGGCGCTGGCCTGCAAAAGCCTGGAGTCTGACAGTGGCTTCGATGCCATGGTGGAGCTGTTTGACAGCGCCATCACCTTCCACGCCCAGTTTCAGCAAAGCCGCGACATGGCTGCGCTGATTGACCTGCTGGTGATAGACCGGGACAACCCTCGCTCGGTGTCCTGGGTGGCGCATACCTTGCGCGGTCGCCTGGCCAAGCTGGCGGGCAGCGATCCCAATGAACTCAGTGCCTTGTCTCTCAAGGTACCCAACCCCAACGCCTGGGGTTTGGTGCAATTGTGCGAATTGGCGCCTGACCTGGCGACACCCCAACCCGACACCACCGACCCGCTGGCGCAAAAAACGCCGGGTTATGAACTGCTCAAAGCTGTGCTGCTCCAGTGCAGCCACGCGGCTTACCAGGTGTCAGAAGAAATCAGCGCGACGTATTTCACGCACGCCGGGCTGGCCAACCACAGTGTGGGGGCCTTATGAGGTTGAACATCACTCACGAAACGCAGTACGACTACGAACCCGCCGTGGAAACTGCGCAGCACATGACCTACCTCACGCCGCTGCAGACGGCATCTCAGCAACTGGTCAGCCACCGCCTGGAGATCTCGCCACAGCCGGCCCAAAGCAGCAGCACCATCGACGTCTTTGGCAACACGCGCCATTTCTTCTCGTTGCAGGAACTACACCGCCAGTTGCGGGTGGTGGGCATCAGCGAAGTCGTCACCCAAGCCAGTACCTTGCCCCACAACGAAGTGGGCTGGCAAGCCGCCCGGGAGCACTTTCGCTACCAGGCCGGGTCAGTGTTTGATGCCGCCAATGAATTCGTTTTTGCGTCGCCCATGGTGCCGCAGCACGCGGCCTTTGCAGGCTATGCGCGCGCCAGTTTCCCACCGGATCAAACTCTGCTGGCGGGCGCACTGGATTTGATGCACCGAATTCATGCGGATTTCATCTACGAGAGCCAAAGCACCGAAGTCAACACACCGGCGCTGCAGGCGCTGACACAACGCAAGGGCGTGTGCCAAGACTTTGCCCATATTTTTATTGCGTGCCTGCGCTCTTTGGGGCTGGCAGCGCGTTATGTCAGTGGTTATTTGTTAACGCAACCGCCGCCAGGCACCATCAAGCTCCGAGGCAGTGACGCGTCCCATGCCTGGGCTTCGGTGTATGTCCCCAGCCTGCAAGAAAATCCTCACGCCGCAACCACCTCCAGCCTGTGGGTTGACCTGGACCCCACCAACGACCGAGCGGGTTGTCCTTCGCCCGGTGAGGACTACGTGACCTTGGCTATTGGACGAGATTTTTCAGATGTTTCACCGATGCGCGGTGTGATTCACGGCGGTGCCAGCCACCGGTTGACCGTGGGCGTGACTGTCGAGCCAGTCGTGCCCATGACCCAGGGCGGCGGACAAAGCCAAACGCAGTCGCAAGGTCTGTTTCAGTCACAGGGCCAAAGTCAGGGTCAAAACCAGGGGTTGGGTCGACGCTAGGTCAATCCATCACCGCGGCATAAACCATGTCGCGAAACAGCATGCGGTAGTACTCACGCTGGTTAGGCGCTTGCAGCATCAAACAGGCAAACATATCCAGTTGGGGGTCGACAAAAAACGAAGTTCCGGCCAAGCCGCCCCAAAAATAGGTGCCCACCGATCCAGGCACTGGCGCCACGCCAAGGTGTTTGCGAACAGCAAACCCAAGTCCAAACCCATGGCCGGCTGGCAACAACGCCCGGCTGCCACCGCTCGCTACCGCAATGTCACCAAGGTGGTCCGTGGTCATAAAATCGACTGTCTGTGGGCCCAACAAACGCACACCATCGAGCTCGCCGCGGTTCAACAAAAACTGCAAAAACCGGGCGTAGTCCGGGGCGGTTGAAATCAAGCCTCCACCACCCGACGCCAAGGCAGCGTCACTGCGCACATCGATCACCCGCATCTGGGCACCCCCATCGGGGTCCTTGGCAAAGGGCTCGGCAATATGACCATGAAACTCCGCCGGCACCGTAAAAGACGTGTCGGGCATGCCCAGCGGGTCAAAAAGGCGGTCCTGCAAAAACTGCTGCAGGGTTTGCTGCGATACCACCTCAATCACACGGCCCAGCACGTCTGTGGCACGGCTGTATTCAAAAACACTGCCTGGCTCAAACATCAGCGGCAGACTGGCCAACTGCTGTGTCAACTCCGCCAGACTGCGTTCACGCGAACCGATGCGCAGCTGCGCATACTGCCGCTGCACTGGCGCACTACCCAAAAACTCATAAGTCATGCCCGCTGTGTGGCGCAACAAGTCATGCACCGAAGCGCCGCGCTGCACGCGCTGCAACTTTGGCTCGGCATCATCTGGCACCATCACCTGTTGCTGCGCAAACTCGGGTAAATATTTGAAAACCGGATCGGCCAGCAGCATACGGCCCTCTTCGACCAGCATCATGGCCGCCACCGACACAATGGGTTTGGTCATCGAATAAATGCGGAAACGGGCGTCGCGATGCATGGCCTCACCGGTGCCCGGATTGAGCTGGCCTACGCTGTCAAACAACGCGGTCTTGCCGTGCCGTGCCACCACGGCCACGGCACCCGGCAAACGCTTGCGTAGCACTTCGTCCTGCAGCACGGCCATCAAACGCGCGAGGCGGGGGGTGCTTAAACCAATTTTTTCAGGAGGCACGGCAGCCAGGGTCATACAGTTACTTTCTGTTCATAAACACAAAATGGGCGTATCGATCCAAGTCCCACGGGTCCAGCGGGTGACAAAAAATTCATGACTCGCAAGGAAGGCTGATGGTGCGATGTCGCATGGCACATTTACTGCTTTAGAGGATGGCTGATCGGCGTCGCGAATAAAGTTATGAAAAAAGCGCATCAATTTCAAGCGTAAACCCCCATACAACACGGTTTTTTGCACTGCTAAAGTGCATTCCTTGTTGGATCTGTCAACAATTGTCATTCTTTTTTATCAACTGGAGCCCCAAACTCATGCGTATCAACAAAATCAAAACTCTGGCTGTCGTTGCAGCCGCATTTGGCACATTGGCTGCCGCTCCAGCTCACGCTGGCAAGACCCTGGATGGCATCAAGGCACGTGGTCAGGTGATCTGCGGCGTCAATACCGGCCTGGCTGGCTTTAGTGCAGCCGACTCCGCTGGTAAATGGAGCGGTTTGGATGTGGATGTTTGCCGCGCAGTGGCTGCCGCCACTTTGGGCGATCCCGAGAAAGTCAAGTATGTTCCCTTGAATGCGCAACAGCGCTTCACGGCCCTGCAGTCTGGCGAAGTCGATGTCTTGTCCCGCAACACCACGTTCACTTTGACCCGTGATGCATCCCTGGGCATGCACGCCACCGGCGTAACTTACTACGACGGCCAGGGTTTCATGGTGCCAGTTAAGAGCAAGATCAAAAGCGCCAAGCAGCTTAAAGGTCAAACCGTGTGTGTGCAATCTGGCACCACCACCGAGAAAAATCTGACTGATTACTCCAAAGCCAGCAAGCTAGGCATCAAGCCCGTGGTGTTTGAGCAACTCGAAGCCGCTGAAAATGCCTACTTCACTGGCCGTTGCATTGCTTACACCACTGACGCATCTGGCTTGGCGTCCACCCGCAACAAGGTTGCCAAGGTACCTGCTGACCACATCATCCTGCCTGAGCTGATCTCCAAAGAACCCCTGGGCCCGATGGTGCGACGCGGTGACGACGAGTGGTTTGCTATTGTCAAGTGGACCATCCACGGCTTGCTCGAAGCTGAAGAGTACGGCGTCACCCAAGCCAATGCGGACTCCCTCAAAACATCCAGCACCGACCCCGTGGTCAAACGTATGCTGGGTACCTCTGAGGACACCGGCAAGTTGCTGGGTCTGGACAAGGAATGGTTGGCTCGCGCCATCAAGTCCACGGGCAACTATGGCGAGATTTTTGAGCGCAATGTTGGCCCCAAATCGGCCCTAGGCCTGCCTCGTGGTGTGAACAACCTGTGGAACAAGGGCGGGCTGATGTACGCCTACCCGGTTCGTTAATCACACCCCTTAGCGCATGAATGCGCCGCCAGATCTCGTTCAAGGCGATATCGGCGGCGCTTTTTTTTAAACATCATGAACGCAAACACCCCACCCAAAAAAAATAACTGGTCCTGGCGAAGCCAAGCGTTTCGCGGCTTGATCTACCAGGTGCTCGCCATCCTTGCCATCGTTGGTGTGGTGTGGTTCTTGGCGCACAACACGCTGGTCAACATGCGGGTGCGAGGCATCCAGAGTGGCTTTGATTTTTTAACACAAGCCGCTGGCTTTGATATCGGCGAGAGTCTTTACCCGTTTGACTCTGAGCAACCCTACTGGCAAGCTTTCTTGGTCGGTGTGACCAACACCTTGCGCGTGGCGATTCTGGGTGTCATCCTGGCCACTATTTTGGGAACCCTCTTGGGCGTCGGGCGTTTTTCGCGCAATGCACTGGTGCGTGGGCTGTGCTTGTCTTATGTTGAATTTTTCCGCAACATCCCCGTGCTGCTGCAATTGCTGCTGTGGTACGTGGTGCTGACTGAGGTCTTGCCAGCCGCTTCTGAAGCGTGGACATTGGGACCATTTTTTCTGAGCAAGGGTGGGCTGAACTACCCCATTCCGGTCTGGGCCACTGGTCAATTGTTTGCCGCCTTTGGCTTTGTGGCTGGCATTGCTCTGATCTGGCTCTACCGCCGCTGGGCCAGGCTGCAGTTTGAAGCCACCGGCAAAGTCCGCAGCCAGTTCTGGATACCCCTCTACATTTTTATCGGTGGTGGGCTGTTGGGCTGGGCCATTGGCGGCGCGCCCACTGATTTCAACAACCCAGTCAAGGGAGAATTCTCCATCGAGAACGGCGGCGCGCTGACGCCTGAATTTTTGGCGGTGCTGCTGGGTTTAACGCTGTACACGGCCGCGTTTATTGCCGAGGTGGTGCGCGGTGGGATTCAATCGGTGCCGCGCGGCCAGGGCGAGGCGGCTTCTGCACTCGGGCTATCGCGCAATCAGGAAATGCGCTTGATTATGCTGCCGCAAGCCTTGCGCGTGATCATTCCGCCACTGACCAACCAATACCTCAATCTGACCAAAAACTCGTCTCTGGCGGTGGCCATTGGCTACCCCGACGTGGTCTCCATTGCCAACACAGCCCTGAACCAGACTGGCCGGGCGGTGGAATGTATTTCCCTGGTGATGCTGGTCTACCTCACCACATCCTTGGGCACGTCGCTGCTCATGAACTGGTACAACAGCCGTGCGGCGATCAAAGAACGTTGAACAGGACTTACACACCATGACTGCAACGACTTTTCAACCAATTGCCGCGCGACCGGCACCCGTCAACACAGAAGGCCCCGTGGCCTGGGTCAAGGCCAATTTATTGGCCGACTGGAAGACCACGCTGTCCACCCTCATCATTGGTGGCATCCTGCTGTGGTATGTGCCGCAAATTCTCAACTGGGCCTTGTTCAAGGCCAGTTGGCTCCCCAGCTATGAAGCCTGCCGTGCCGATGGCGTGGGGGCCTGCTGGGGCGTGATTGCCGAAAAATACCGCTTGATTATTTTTGGCCGTTACCCGTTTGAAGAACAATGGCGCCCCCTGATAGCCACCGTGCTGCTGACGGGTCTGCTGGTGGCCAGTTGCATGCGCGCTTTTTGGAAAGCCTGGCTGCCGCTGCTCTGGGTGGTGGTTCTGGCAGCGTTTTTTACCTTGATGTTTGGCAATGTCATGGGCTTGACCCGCGTTGACACCGACCGCTGGGGCGGCTTGCCATTGACGATTTTGTTGGCATCGCTGTCACTGGTGATGTGTTTTCCGATCGCCTTGGTCATTGCTTTGGGGCGTCGTTCCAAGCTGCCAGCCATTCGGAGTTTTTGCACGATTTACGTCGAGCTGATTCGGGGCGTGCCGCTGATCTCCGTACTGTTCATGGCCTCGTTCATGTTCCCACTGTTCATGCCTCAGGGCTTGCAGATTGACGTGCTGATTCGCGTGCTGGTGGGCATCACCCTGTTTGCTGCGGCCTACATGGCCGAGGTGATTCGGGGTGGCTTGCAGGCCATCCCCAAAGGGCAGGTGGAAGCAGCTGCCACATTGGGGCTGTCTTACTGGCAAACACAACGCATGATCGTCTTGC